>JBGTEH010000692.1:0-9674 GCA_041747915.1 Ilumatobacteraceae bacterium | reverse complement strand
AGACAGGCCTTCGACGGCGGGTGTCACCGCCGGGACGGGACGTCGAAGCCAAGCGTGGTGTAGGTGGCGAGGCGTTTGCTGTGCATCTTGCGGAACACGGGGCCGGGGTCGAGGTAGTCGTGGCCCTCGACGTCGGTCTTGATGTCGTTGGTGCGCAGGATCCGTCCGATGTACTGCACGACCCGGCCCTTGAACGCGAGTGGGAACGCCAGGAACAGGGTGTCGAGGCTGGGGCCGTCGAACCCTTCGCCGAGGTAGGAGCCGGTGGCGAGGAGCAACTGCCCGGTCGGCGCCGGGTCGTTGAGTTGGTCGATCACGGCTGCGCGTGCCTTCTTGCCGAGGCCGCCTTTCAGCACGAGCGGTTCGACGCCGCGTTGGTGGAGCTCGGCAGCGAGTGCGTCGAGGTGGTCGGTCCACTGGGTGAGAGTGACGATGACGTTGACCGCCATCGACCGCCACGACCATGTGGTACACCTGACCTGCGCAGATGACCGAGTCCAGACCGCCGCCATGTACCGCCATTGACCTGGGGAACACGTCACGTCGGTTGCAGACTTGGTTGCAGATCTTGTCGCAGCGACTGCTCACGACAGGGCTCACGCCCAGGCCGAAGTCACCTGTACGACGAGGTGGACCGAAGGTTCTACCTCCCTACCCGGCGTCGGCGTTCTGCTGTTCGGCCTCGGAGCGGACATCGCAATGCCCGCCGCCACCGAGATGGTCATGGCGACGCTCCCACCTGCCCGGAGTCGGCTCCGCAGTCAACGACACCGTCCGAGAGTTCGGAGGTGCCCTCGTAGTCGCCGTCATCGGCAGCATCGCCGCCACCAGCCGGCTTCTCCAACTCACCCAACTCCCCCGCCACTCGACCCACAGCGCACGAGGCAGTGGTCGCTCTCGGTTGACCATTTCTGAGGCCAGGCACGGAATGTTCGGTCAGAGCGAACATTCCGTGCCTGGCCTCGGGTTCATCGCTGGACTTCGCACTCCTTCGGGTCGATGACGCCGAGGTTCTTGACCACCTCGAAGTTGCCGCCCTTCGACTGGGCGATGTACATGTTCATGCGCACGTGGTGCTGCCCCGGCACCATCTCGGCAGGACCGCCGGGCCCGTGGGCGATGCTGGCATGGTCCAACTCCATCACGACATCGTCCTGGTTCAGCGAGCCGGCCTCGTTGACCGCCGACTCCCACAGCTTCAGCCCCCGGTACATCCCCGAACATGCACTCCCGGCAGTGAACATCGCACTGCCGGGATAGCGCTCGTCGTACTTCGCCAACAGCGCCGCGCTGAACGGATCGCTGACAGCTCGGTAGAAGTCGAGACACCCGTACAGGCCCTCGACATGCTCGGCCGGCACAAGGTTCAAGAAGTTCTCGTCGAAGTACGTGCAGACGATCTGGCCTCCCCTCTTCGTGAAGCCGGCGTTGTGCAGGAGCTCGAGGAACGGCGTCAGGCCGGGAGGAACGATGGTGTTGAACACCACGTCTGCCCCACTGGCCATGATGTCGTTGACGACGCCTTCGTAGTCCATGTGGTCCATCGGGAAGTACTCCTCTCCGACCACCGAACCGCCCTCGGCCGAGACCACCTCGCGCACCTTCTTGTTCATGGTGTGAGGCCAGATGTAATCGGCCGACGGCATGTAGAAGGTCTTCGCTCCGGTGTGCCGCATCAGCCAAGGAAAGAGTGGTTCGACCTGCTGCGCCGGTACCGGACCGGTGCAGAAGATCAACGGATGACACTCTTGGCCCTCGTACTGCTCGGGATAGATGTAGAGCGTGTTGCCCTGCTCCACCGCCGGGCCTTTGATGGCCCGACGAGTGGAGCTGTAGATGCCGCCGAGGATGACGTCGACGTGCTCCTGTTCGACGAGCTTGGTGGCAGCGGCTTCGGCGGCGCTGTCTTCCGTCGCGCTGTCCTCGATGAACAACTCGATCGGGTGACCCAGTAGTCCACCCTCGGCGTTGATGTCGTCGATCACCATCTTGGCGACGTTCGTGTTGGCGACACCCATGAACGAGAGTGGCCCGGTTTGATCGGTGATGATGCCGACGCGAGCCGGTCGGTTCGCTGACCCGGTCATGCCCGGTACGTTCCGGCCAGCTGTGCCGCTTGCGGCTTGCCGACGTGACCGGCTTCCTTGAGGATCGGCGGTACGTCGGGATCGGACACGAAGCTCAGCCAACCCTGCTCGTCCCAGTCGAAGAGCGCCCACACGCGATCCTCCTCACTGGGATCACGAAAGACCGTCGACCCTTTTGACCCGTGTTCTGCTCGCTTCACCGCGCCCTTGGATGCAAAGACTTCCAGGAAGCGGTCGACGTCTTCGACCTTTGTCGTTGCCAAAATCATTGTTCTCTCCGTTCAGTTGGATTTCTCCTCGCCGACCCGGTTGGTCGGCGTGGTTTCGATCCTCCTCACAAGCGGGTGGCAGCGCATGAGGAGACCTCCTCATTTCGACCGGGAAATCACGACGGCACCAGTGGGTGCCAGAGCTCAGCGCGCGACAGTGGTGTTGACGACCTCGTGTTCGACGGCCCAACGGGTCGCCGCGGCGCGGTTGGTGACCGCGAGCTTCGTATAGATGTGCTGGATGTGGTTGTCCGCGGTTTTCGACGAGATGAACAGCTGCTCGGCGATCTCGCGCGTCGCTCTCCCCTCGGCGATCAGTCGCAGCACCTCGATCTCTCGACGAGTCAGGCCTGCCGGGAGCGTGTGGCGGGCCTGCCGGGTGAGCGCCCTGCGAGCGAGTTCGATCTGCTCGCGTGCGTAGGCCGCAGCATCGTTGAGATCGAGCAACGCCCCGGCGGACGCGAGCTCCTTCGATCGGTCCTCCCCGAGTTGCGCCGTGAGCCGTTCGCCGAGGTCGACGAGCTCGGGAACATGGTGCAAGCTCGACGACTCGCGCGACAGAGCGCCGAGCAACGTTGCCGCTACGTCGAGGCGACCGATGCGTTCGAAGAGCGCGGGTACGCTGGCCAGCGTGATGATGAGCTGCGGCACATTGCCGACCTGACGGAACGACTCGATGGCCGGGCCGAACAGTGCCAGCGCAGCCTCAGGCTCGCCTGCGGAGGTGTGCAGACGCGCCGCGTCCCGTCCGATGAAGCCCTCGAAGAACCTGACGCGGTGCCCTCGAACAAAGTCGGCGCCCTCGTCCCAGGCGAGCAATGCCCGCTTCGAGTCCACCTTGGAGATCGCCAACCCGACAATCCACAGGGTGTACGAGATCCAGTAGGGGTTGCCGAGCTCCCGAGCCGCAGCGACCGCCGAGTCGGTCAACTCGAGTGCCTCCTCGACCCGACCGGCCGACTGCAAACCGTCGACGTACGCGGCGATTCCGTATCCCCGCGTCTCCACCTTCGGCAGCGCCGCCACCACGCCGGTGAGTTCGACGTAGCGATCGAGATGGCCGCAGTAGACCTGGCCGAGCGCCTCGATGAACGTCGCATACCCGGGCTCGCAGGGGTCGTAGCGAGACTCGGTCTCCAGCTCGGTGGCTCGGTGAGCATTGGCGGCAGCGGCCTCGGCACGTCCGACGAAGCACGCGTAACCTGCCGCGGTGTACAGGCGTGGGAGGCGGCGAACGTCGGCGTCGGTTGCCGCCGGCAACAGCTCCTCGGCCCACCCCACTGTCTCGAAGAGTTGCACCGAGAAACCCATCAACGCGGCATGCGCGGCGACATCGGTGGCGACCTCCACTTCGCCGCGCTGCGTGCTCCAGCGAAACGCAGTACGAAGGTTGTCGAGCTCGATCTCGACCCAGTCGACGGCGTCGCGCCAACCCGGCCCGTTCCAGTGTTGATAGCGAGTTGATGCGGTGTGCCCGAAGTGCGCGGCGTGGCGGTCGCGCATTCGCTCCAGCCCACCTCCGGCCCCCAACTCCGCCTCGGCAAACTGCCTGATGGTCTCGAACATGCCGTATCGCGTGTGGGCGGCGGCGTGACTGACGACGACCAATGATTTGCGAACCAGCGAGTCGAGTCGCTCCAGCACGTCGACGTCATCGGCGTCGTCGACGACCGATGCGACGGCCGCCAGGTCAAAGCCACCGGAGAAGACCGATGCGTTGCGCAGCAACTCTCGCTCGTCGTCGCTCAACAGATCGTAGGACCAGCCCACCGCGAGCTGCAGTGTTTGCTGGCGCTCCGGTTGCCGCCCCGATCCTCGTAGCAGTCGGAAGCGATCGCCGAGCCGATCCCTCACCTCGACCGCACTCATCGTGGCCATCCGCGCCGCTGCCAATTCGATACCAAGCGGAAGCCCGTCGAGGGTCTCGCAGATCTCCGTCACCGCCGCCGCGCTCTGCGTGTCGTACAAGCCGAAACCGGCGCGGGCCGCACTGGCCCGCTCCACGAACAGCTTGACCGCATCGGACGCAATGCCCCCGTCGAGCGCGAGAGGCGAGACCGACAGCAGCGTCTCACCGGCAACCCACAGGTACTCGCGCGACGTGGCCAGGACCTTGGCGTTGCCGGAGCGGCCGAGGATCTGTCCGATAGCCGCGCCCGCGGCACCGAGCAGGTGCTCGCAGTTGTCGACCACGAGCAGGAGCCGTCGGCTGGCGACTGCCTCGGCGACGGTGTCGATCAGTTCGACGTCTCCTTGGGGCGTGATGCCCAGTGCAGTCGCGATGGCAGCAGGTACAGACGAGGGGTCACCGACCGGAGCGAGCTCGACAAGCCAGACACCGTCGGAGAACTCGTCTGCCATCTCGGCGCCGACCTCGAGGGCGAGTCGTGTCTTGCCAACGCCCCCGACGCCGCTCAACGTGACGAGCCGGTTAACGCGCACCAGTTCCGCAACGTCAGCGAGCAGTTGATCGCGACCGACGAAGGAGCTCAGCTGCTGAGGCAAGTTGCCGGCGAACGATCCGAGGCTGCGAAGCGGCGGGAACTCCGACGGGAGCCCATCGGCGACGACCTGATGCAGTGACATCCGCCGACCAAGACCGCGGAGTCGGTGCTCGCCGAGCGGCCGCAGGGCGAGCCGGTTCCGCAACAACACCTTGGTCGTGTCGGAGACCACGATCTGCCCGCCATGGGCTGTCGACATCAACCGCGCGGCGCGGTTCACCTCCGGGCCGAAGTAGTCGCGATTCCGCTCTGTCGCCTCACCGGTGTGCAGACCGATTCGTACCCGAAACGGGACGGCGGCGGAGTCGGCGAGCAACTTCTGCTGGATCTCCACCGCAGCCTCAGCAGCGTCTGGCGCTGTAGAGAACGCGGCACAGAAACCGTCGCCGCCGGTGGCGAACACGTAGCCGTCGTGCCCTTCGATCGTCCCCCGCACGATGCCGTCGTGCACCCCGAGAGCCACCGCCATCTCCGCTGGCATGTCTTCCCACAGCCGCGTCGAATCCTCGATGTCGCTGAACAGAAACGTGACCGTTCCTGCTGGTAGTTCCCCCGGCACAGGCACCAGATTAGTTCGGGTTCCGGCGGCGACTATCGTTCGATCAACGATCAAGGGGGACACGATGGATCAGTTGGCGACACTCGAGTATGCCTTGGAGGAGCTCCGCCGAACAGTGACGACGTTGGGCGACGCACACATGGATGCGGTGACGAACTGCGACCCGTGGACAGTTCGTCGGTTGGCCAGCCACGCACTGAACAATCAACTGCTGTGGGGCGGTCTCGTCACCGGTCAACAACTCGTGTCGATGGAGGACACGATGGGCGCAGTGCCCTACGAGGGCGACCTCGCGGCCTTCGCCGACGACGTCGCTGCGCGCGCAACGGCGATGTGGAGCACGACTGGGGTGCTGGAGGCGATGCACACCACGCCGTTCGGCACGCTCCCCGGTTCGGTGGTGGTCACGTTCCCCACCATCGACGCGATCGCGCATGCGTGGGACCTTTCTTCGAGCGTCGGCCGTCCGATGGAGTTCGAGCCGCGGGCGATTCCATCGATCTCGACGATCGTGGATGCGGTGTGCACCGACGATGTTCGGGCGATGGGCATAATCAAGGCCGCCACTCAACCGCCGGCCGACGCGACCGACACGGAACGACTGATGGCTGCCGCAGGCCGAACCATTCCGCGCGAGCAAGGATGAGCATCGCTTGGTGAGTGAGAATCTGCGCCTGTGCACGCGGGTGTCGCGTGCCTCACCGCGAGCGGCAACACCGAACAGCTCGTGTTTCACCTCGACTCACGCACGGCGCAACGGCGCCACCGAGCCGGAACTGATCGAAGTGATCACTCACCTCGCCTTCTACGCCAGCTGGCCAAGGCGATGTCCGCGATGACCATCGCGAAAAGGGTCCTTGCCAGCGACGCCTGAACAAAACGATCACCACCCGATCAACGCGCTCATCGGGCTCTCGGTTACCTGAATCTGCGACGATCGCCAGACGCGCTCGCCGAGCCTCTTCTGTCGCGTCTGATCGAGATGGCCTTCGGGTTCTCGCCTCGAAGCGTTGCGGCGGCGCACGGGCTCGCCGGAGGCTCGCATCTCCTTGGGCGTAGGTGTCAGTCGCCGGCGCCGAGGTCGACGTTGATGGCTTCGTAGACGAGGTCGGCTTCTTGGCTGCGGTGGCGTCGGTAGCGGCGTGCGGTGTCGGAGAGCCGGTTTCGGAGTTCTTCGATGTCGCAGGTGTTGGTGTTCTCGAGTTGGTTGCGGATGTCGTGGAGGTCGTTGACGATGCGTTGGTGGTCGGCGCGGAGTTGTTCGATCCGCGACAGGAATCGTGGTTCGTCGGCGGCGATCTCGGAGAGCAAACTCGCGGCGTCGGCGTCGGTTCCAGCTTGGGTGCCGAGCGCGTCGAGGACGTCGTCGATCGTGGCGGCGACATCTCGGCGCCAGGATCGCTCACGGCCGGGTGCGGGTGAGGAGAGCGCGTTTTCGAGTTGGTGGAGGGCCTCTCGGGTGGTGTTGCGGTCGCGTCGGGAGTCGTCGGCCTGGTGGTCGTAGCGGCCGGCGTGGATGGTTTCGGTCGTCACAGTGCAGCTCCTCGTGATCGAAGCGATGCGATTGGTGACGTCTCGGGCCGGTGTCGTGCCCAAAATGTGTGGTTTGACGCTACGCGTCGTCCACGTCCTCTCACGGAGGTCACGTTCGGCCGTTACCGGCCCGAGACGCCGATCTTGCTCATCCGTCGGCTCGGGGAGGCGCCGGATGAGAGTGGGATTGGTGGAGTGGTTGTCGATTTCCTCATATTGTTTTCAAGCCTGCCCGCTGTTGTCAAGGTCCGTGAGCAGGTATTCGACGCTGCTTGAAGGACGAGTCGTCGAGCTCTAGGTAACCGCGGACAGCGTTGACAGCGACGTCGATCGAGGTGAAAGTCTGTTCGAGCTGGCGGGCGGTGTCGGTGTCGGTGGGGTCGGCGAGGAGGCGGATGTCGAGGCGTTCGAGTTGGTTCTGGAGGTCGAGGATCCGTTTGGCTCGGTCGGTGTCGAGTTGGTGGTGGTCGCTGAGCTGGTCCCAAGTGCTGGTGAGCAGCGCGGTGTAGCGGGTGACGGTGTTGCTATGGCGGTGCACGGTTCGGTTCCTTTCAATGTCGGTCGATGAGTACGGGACAGGGGGCGTGGCGGATGAGGTGGGTGTGTGTGGATGGTTCGAGGAGTCGGCTGAGCCACCCGCGGTCGTGGTGTCCGATGACGATGACCTCGGCATCGAGGCGTTCGGCGAGTTCGCACAGTTGCGGTCCGGGTGATCCGATGTCGGCGGTGATATTTGCGGTGTCGAGCCCGGCGGCGCGGGCTGCTTCGGCGGCGCGTGCGGCGGCGAGCGTTTCGGTGGTGACGTCGAGGGTTTCGATGTCGAACACACCGAGCCCGATCGGGTCGTACGCGGCGAGGTGCGTACTGGGTTCGCCGATGCTGGCCACGGTGTAGTCGGCACCGTCGCCGAACAGGCGGCGGGCGGTGTTGATGGTGCAGATGGATTGTTCGGTGTCGTCGACGGCGATCATGATGTGCATCCGCGGTCACCTCTCTGTGATCGGGTTGGTTGGGGTTCGAGCCGGCGCGCGTCGGCCAGCGAGGTGACGACGCGACCGGTCGCGGGGGTCGGGGCGTGCGAGTGGACGATGATGACGTTGGGTGGTGTGTTGGTGATGAGGCGTTCGAGGTGGTGGTCGGTGAGGTGGTCGGCGTCGGTGAGGTCCACGATGAGGTGATCGTCGGCAGCGATGTGGCTGAGTGTTGCGGCGATGTCGACGATGAGATCGTCGTTGCCGGCGTCGCCGCTGATCGTGGCGATCGGGATGCCGGTGTTCGTGTCGGTGGTCATCGAGACGGTGAGGGCCATGTGCGACCTCCTTTCGTTGCAGGTCGACAGCTCGATGTGGTGGGGGGTGGTGGTTGGTCAGGTCATGTGAGGATGAGGTTGTCGTGGGCGATATCGACTCCATGGTGTCGTCTTCGGTGTAGGTGCCTTCGATGAGTGCTCGGGCGAGTTGATCGCCGATCTGGTGTTGGATGATTCGCTTGAGGGGCCGTGCCCCGTAGTCGGGGTCGAGGCCGGCTTTGGTGAGCCACGCTTTGGCTTCGAGGCTGACGTCCAAGGTGAGGCGCCGGGGTTCGAGTCGTTTGGCGAGGCGGGCGAGTTGGATGTCGACGATTGCGAGGAGGTCGGCTTCGTCGAGGGGTCGGAAGCGGACGATCTCGTCGAGACGGTTGATGAATTCGGGTTTGAAGAACATCTCGGGGTCGCCGGGAAGGTTGGAGGTCATGATGAGCACCGAGTTGCGGAAGCCGACGGTGCGGCCTTGGCCGTCGGTGAGGCGCCCGTCGTCGAGGACCTGCAACAAGATGTTGAACACATCCGGGTGTGCCTTTTCGATCTCGTCGAGGAGCACGACGGCGTAGGGGCGGCGGCGGATCGCTTCGGTGAGTTGTCCGCCTTCGTCGTAGCCGACATAGCCGGGCGGCGCGCCGACGAGTCGTGACACGGCGTGCTTCTCCATGTACTCGGACATATCGATGCGGATCATCGCTCGTTCGTCGTCGAACATGAACTCGGCCAGGGTGCGGGCGAGTTCGGTCTTGCCGACCCCGGTCGGGCCGAGTAACAGGAACGACCCGATCGGCTTGTCCGGATCCGCGATCCCGGTGCGGGAGCGGCGGATCGCGTTCGCAACGACGTCGACAGCACGGTTCTGGCCGACGACGCGTTCGTGGAGCACTTCTTCCATGCGGAGCAATTTGTGCATCTCGCCTTCGAGGAGCCGATTGACGGGTACACCGGTCCAGCGGGAGACGACCTCGGCGACGTCTTGGTCGTCGACTTCTTCTTTCAGCATCGCGTTCGTCGCTTGCAGTTCGGCGAGCCGGCCCGTTGCGGTGTCGATCGCCGTTTCGAGTTCGGGGACCCGCCCGTAGCGGATCTCGGCTGCGGCGTTGAGGTCGCCTTCTCGTTCGCAACGCTCGGCATCACCGCGGGCAGTCTCGAGTTGTTCTTTCAGTGAACGGATCTCGTCGATCGCCGCCTTTTCGGATTGCCAGTGGGCTTGCATCCCGGCGAGTTCTTCGCGCAGATTCGCCAACTCCTCGTCGAGGACCTCGAGGCGTTCGGCGGACACTGCGTCGGTCTCCTTGGCGAGGGCGACGCGTTCGATCTCGAGTTGGCGGATACGACGGTCGATTACATCGATCTCGGTCGGCATCGAGTCGATCTCGATCCGCAACGTCGACGCCGCCTCGTCGATCAGGTCGATGGCCT
>JBGTEH010000691.1:0-2957 GCA_041747915.1 Ilumatobacteraceae bacterium | reverse complement strand
ACGAGCGGAGGAGCCCGATGCTCACGTGGCACATCCGGGGCGGCGATGACACCGATCGGTTGGCGCTCGGCGCGGCGAGGTCCGCGCCGCACGACTCGTCGCCACGGGTTGCGATCGTCGGCGACGATGCTCCCGCCCGTCGACCGCGCCACATCGGCTGGCCGTTCGCGAACCGTCAGGCGACTCGCGCCGATCTGCAGTGACCCGCCCGGGGCGACCAACTGCGTCGCCGAGCACGGTGCGCCGTCGACACGAGAGGCGATGCGGCCAGTGAGCTGGGTGTACGTGATCGACCCATCGACACCCACCTCGATCATCCCGTGGTGCAGCTCGACGGTGGCGTCCTCGAGCAGGATGTCGGCGCTCGGCGATCGGCCGACGCAGTGGCGCCCGGTCGTCAGCGGCCGCCATCCACCACACGATGGCCCCGCGATGATCGCGATCTCCTTCAACGCCGGCTCGGTGACCCGAGGCCTGTTCGCGGCGACTGGCGCGGCGACCTCCGAGCCGTATCGGAGCTTCGCCTCGGTCAATGTGTCGTCGGCGGCCACGAGCTGTCCGTCGACGACCCACTCGCCGCGTGGCGGCAGTTCGCAGGCCGCCACGAGGTCGGCAACCGTGTCGTCCATCTCGTGCGGGTGCACGGTGACGCGACGGCCCTCGACGGTCACGTCACAGGAGGGAATCGGATGGTCGAGCCGTTCGGGGTTCGATTTCATACCGGCGAGTGGGCGCCTGGACGGGCGGTGAGGCACGCCATCCGACAGGACTCTTCCAGCGCCGAAAACAACCGCTGAGCTGGTCCTGTGAGCCCGCGGTCCGGTGTTCACCGACCACGACGGACAGAAATCTCACGGCGACGGCCGTTGCTGTGAGACCGCGGGTGAGGACCGATCGTCATGGTGCCCGCATGACATCTCTCGCACATCCCCGCCTCTCGTGCCGACTCGACATCGAGTGGGACCAACTACGAACAGCTCGGCGCAGCCTGGCGCAGGCGCGGCGCTGGGCGATCGACGAGCCGGCCCACCCACTCGCCAGACTCGTCGCTGCCGCCGACGATCTCGACGTCATCATCCACGCGACGCAACGGGGCGCATCGCCGGCCGGTTCCGACGACGAGATCCTGCTCCGACTCGTCGAGCTCGCTCGTCACGACGAGCTCGCAGGTCGGGTGCTGATCCAGCGGCTGCTGCCCGGATTGATCAGTCGGGCGATGGCACAACGCTCACATCACGAGACGATCGACCCGATCGAGCTGGTGGTTGCGGCGGCGTGGTTGGCGATCCGCACGTTCGACACCGACCATCGGCGCCACCACATCGCGGCGTCGCTGATCTCCGATGCGGTGTTCGCCGCTTTCCGTGCGCAGCGGCGGCGCAAGTCGTGGGGTGAGGAAGTGCGGTCACCCGACCGGTTCGACGCGACGACGGTCGAGTTGGCGCAGTCGTCGGCGATGGAAGAACTCGCTGCGGTCGTGCGCGACGCGCGATGCGCGGGGGTGCCGAGCGGCGACATCGAGCTTCTCCGACGCCTCGCCCAAGTGGAGTCGCCGAGCATGGTCGCCTGCGAACGAAACGTGACGTCGCGCACGATCCGCAACCATCGCGACCGCGCCGTCGAACGGGTCCGCGCCGCTCTCGCCATTGCCGCCTGATGTAACGGTGGTGTCTGACACCAGCGTTACATCGGCTGTTGAGTCAGGGGTGTTGGGTGAAGTTGGGGTGGCGCTTTTCGAGGAACGCGCTGAAGCCCTCTTGGGCGTCGGGGATCATCGCCGCGTTGGCCATTGCCTCGATGGCGACCTCGTACGCATCGCCCTGGTCGAGGCCGGCCTGAGCGTAGAAGCTCCTCTTGCCGAGTGACTTCGACAGCGCACTTCCGCGGGTTGCTCGTCCGATGAGGTCGGCGACCGCCTCGTCGAGTTCGTCGTCGGGCACAGCGCGGTTGATCAGGCCCCAGTCGGCAGCGGTCGCGGCGGCGATCACATCACCGGTGAGTGCCATCTCGAGAGCGCGCTTGCGTCCGATGTTGCGAGACACCGCAACCAGCGGCGTGTGGCAGAACAGCCCGCCCTTGCCGCCGGGAATTGCAAAGCCCGCCGATTGCGCGGCGATCGCGAGATCGCACGTGGCGACGAGTTGGCAACCGGCAGCGGTGGCCAGGGCGTGCACGCGCGCAATCACCGGCTGGGGGATTCCTTGGACCGTGTCCATCATGTCGGTGCACACCTCGAAGAGTCGGTGGGCGTCGTCGAGGCTGGCACCGGCCATGTCGCCGAAGTTGTGGCCAGCGGAGAACACAGGCCCGTTCGCCGCGAGCACCACGCCGAGCGCGTCGGTGGCGCCGACCTCCTGCAGGGTCTCGGTGAGTTCGATCATCACGTAGAACGCGAGCGCGTTTCGCTTCTCGGGACGATTCAGGGTGATCGTCGTGATGTCGCCCTCACGGTCGACCAGCAGATGTGCGTACGTCATCGCGCAAGTCTCGCGCCCCTGGCGCGATGTTGGGGTACGTTGCGGCATGGACACCAACCCCGCCCAACGCGAGCGAGCCGCGCTCTGTGATCTCTTTGCCGAGGTGGGGCCGGATGCACCGACGCTGTGCGGCGACTGGACCGCTCGCGACCTCGCCGCCCACCTCGTCGTGCGCGAACGACGCCCCGACGCCGCCATCGGCATCGTCGTGTCGAAGGCGGCTGGCTACACCGACAAGGTCCAAGCCGGCGTCGCCACGCAAACGTGGAACGACCTGATCGACGATGTCCGCTCGGGTCCGCCGATCTGGTCACCGATGCGGATCGGCGCTGTCGACAAGGCGGCCAACACCGTCGAGTTCTTCGTCCACCACGAAGACGTCCGTCGAGGCACCGAACCCTGGGAGCCGCGCGAACTCGACGTCGAGCTCACCGACGCGCTGTATTCCATGCTCTCGAAGATGGCCAAGCGCCTCGTGAA
>JBGTEH010000690.1:0-1607 GCA_041747915.1 Ilumatobacteraceae bacterium | reverse complement strand
AGCCTCGCCCCCCGCCTCCGGGTCGTCGAGGGCATCGACGGCGTCGGCGACGTGGTCCCGGTCCTCCGCCACCGCGTGCACCGCAGCCATCGCCTGCGCGCGGCCCGATGCGGTCGATACGGCCTCACCACGATCGGGATGCTGGTCCGCTTCCCACTCAGCGAGCGCCTCGATGTACCCACCTTCGCCTGGCCGGATCACCACGGAACCGGGCTCGTGGACCTCGTCGTCGGTGCTGTCGTCGTCGTCGTGTCGACCTGGGGCAACGGGCACGGTCAGGGATCCATCGTCATGTCGGGTGATGTTCACCGCTCGGTTGTACCCGATCCGGTCGAATCAACACCCGGGATCGATCAGCTGGGGATGCGGCGCCGGGCGACGAACAATGCTGCAGCTCCGGCGAGAAGCGCTGCGATGGCTATCATCGAGGTTGCTTCAGCCGACGAGGCCCGCTCGACAGCGCGCCGTGCGTTTGTGTGGCTCCTTCACTCGTCCCACAGGCGTCCGGTGGAGTCCGGCAAAACGATGCGATCGATCCCCTCATCTCGGCAGAGATCGAGGAGGTGCGGATCGGCGCTGGCGAGCGCCGCGCCGTGCGCACGGGCACCCTGGGCAGCGACGCAGTCGGCCAGGCTGACCGCACGGTGTCGTCGGTGATAGTGACGCGCCCGCAGCACTCCGGCCGCGATCGCCATCGCTGCATCGACCGACACCGCATCGGCGAGTTCGAGTTGAGCGATGTCCAGCGCTGCGTCGTCCTCGGAAATGCCGACCAGACGGACGAGATGATCAATGACCTCAGCGGCCCCGAGCGCGGTCAGACGAGCATCGTCGTGTCGGCCGAGCAACTGCGACACCAGGTCGGCTGCCGGCTCACCTTTGAGCAGTGCCAGCACGGCGTATGCGTCCAGAACGATCAACGCGACTTGCGGCGCTCGGCCTCGCCGTCGACGGCGCGCTCTCGACGCCGGGCGAGATCGGTGGATGGGCCCCTCGATGCGTACTTGCCGACGAGTTCGCTCATTGCATCGTCGCCAGTGGGTCGCATGACGATTCGGTCGCCGAGATCTATCACGACAACCCGATCGGTGTGCCACCGGTTGCGTGCCGCGGCGGGGATCGACACCTGACCGTTCGACGTCACCTTCATGACATAGCTGGTTGTCATCAGACCCCTCCCTGCATCATATGAGTTCGACCACTCATCATACGCCGACTGAGGCCGTCGATGCGACCCGGTTGACGATGCTCGGGGGCCGGCCCACCGGCCGGGATTTGTCGACGTGCTGGTGCACGCTGGGGCTGGAATGCGGGCGGCGCAACGTATCGATCGAGGCCGCTGTTCGATCTCGAACTCACGAGCGCACGGAGCACAATGCGGTCTGGGGCAAGTGCGAGCGGGCGTTGTTCCGAGAGCGAGTTCCACTGGATGGAACTGGTCTGGGAAACACCCGCCCGTAGTCCGATTATCGAGTGCCCCGACCAGCGCGTCGGGTACGGACGTTGTCATGGAGTGACGGCTCGGGCGAGGAGGTCTCGTCGGCTTGTTGTGCCGGTTTTGGCGAAGATTGCCTTGAGGTGGTCCTGGACGGTGTGCTCTGAGACGA
>JBGTEH010000689.1:0-4044 GCA_041747915.1 Ilumatobacteraceae bacterium | reverse complement strand
CGAGAACACGAGCCACTACATCCAACTCGATCAGCCCGACGTCGTCATCGACGAGACCGTTCGCCTGCTCCCGTAGCAACCCATCAACCCGACACGTTCCACCCACAACAACCATCACAACCACCCAAGGAGTCATCATGCACGGTCGTCCCCTCAACCAGTCCCTCTGCGACACACACGCCAGCCACTCCCACCGCTGGCGCATCTTGGGCGTGCCCGGCCTCGCCCTGCTCAAAGGAGAGACTCCATGACCACCTTCTACGGAGACCACCACCGCAGCCTGCAAGATCAGTTCGACAGCCGCGAGATCGCCGACGTGCTCGCAGCGGTCATCGTTCGGCCGGACATCGACGACGAGGCCAAGGCCTTCATCGAAACGCGAACGTTCTTCTTCCTCAGCACCGTCAACGAAGACGGTCACCCGACTGTGTCTCACAAGGGAGGTGCTGCAGGGTTCGTGCGAGTGATCGACCGCACGACCATCGTGTTCCCCAGCTACGACGGAAACGGCATGTTCCTCTCCATGGGCAACATCGCTGGCGACGGGCGCATCGGGTTGCTGTTCATGGACTTCGAACGCCCACATCGAATCCGCGCCCATGCCCACGCCGTCGTGAGCCATGACGATCCGATGATGGACGACTATCCGGTTTCAGACCTCGTCGTCCGAGCCACGGTGACCGACATGTTCGTCAATTGTCCCCGCTACATCACTCCGCACACGCCGGGCACAGCGTCGAGGTACGTGCCAGACGCCAACGGCGAAGCTCCTTTGCCTGGATGGAAGAAGATCGACGCGCTGCAGCCGTTCCTTCCATCACGATTCCAGGGACTCGCCGAGAACGAAAACGACCTGATCACCGCCGACGAATACGGCCAACGCCTGCTTCGCCGCGACGGCTGAGGGGAACCACAAATGTCCACATCCGATCGACCTCGTACCTCGAGCCGGAGCCGTGCTGCACTTCAACGAGCATGGTCGATGGAGCGCGCCGCAGCCCGAGCAGCGCGAGCCGCCGGTGACACTGCGGCCGAGTGGCATCATCTCGAACGCGCACACATCCTGAGCCAGCCAATGGCCGCAGCACACGTACGTACTCATCTTGCAATGCTGACGTATGGCATCCGTGCCCACGATCGCCGCGAAGTGATCGGCCAGATGATTCGCCTCGCCGTCGCCGGTCCCGGTTCACTCAGCGGCCGATACCCCGTCGGCAACACCGGCGGAGCAGCTATCAGCGCCCTCGCCATTCTCCCCATTCCCGACGATCTTCGCGACCTACTCGAAGCTGCGTCATGATCGCCACACACGTTCACGCGACAAGGTCGACCGTTCAGCCGATCATTTGGGGCCTGCTGGTCGGAGCCATCCAGGCCGCCTCCCCGGTCGCATTCCGATGGCTCGAGCCCGCAACCCTCCACGCGCTGTACATCGCGTTCATTGCCGCCGTCTACATCGGCTTCGCCGTTGCCGATGGCAGAACCAGCGTCATAGCCGTCGAGAGCTCGATCGCCGCCGCCTTCCTCGCTCTCGCCGCTGCAGGCGTCACCGGATCAGCCTGGCTGCTCGTGGCCGGCTACGCCGCCCACGGCTTCAAGGACCTCTGGCAACACCGGACCCGATTCGTCGCCGGCACCCGGTGGTGGCCTCCGTTCTGCGCTGCCGTCGACTTCCTGGTCGCGGCGATCCTCGCCGTTGGCGTCGCCTACGGGATGTCGTTCCACTGACCATTCCGTTACGACCCCGAGCGCCCTGATGCCCAACGCCCTGAATCGACACACCGATGTGGTGGATTGATCCACGGCAACTCGACGAGCACGAGTCGCCCTCACACCTGGTGAGATCCGTCTCGGAACTATCGCCCGTGCACATCGCATGGTGCGCCGGCGCAGAGCGCCTTCCGCCGGGTCCGCCGAAGCCGCCTGCCGAGGTCGCCCGATCGGACGCACACTTCGCTGACCAGTTTCGGCCTGGTCAGCGCAGCTGTACCGGCGCACTCGGTCAGGTCGACAGCGTCGAGGGGCCGCCGTAGCGCGACCACCGACGGTCACCGTCCTCGCATCGCCGGGCGGGAGTATCTCGTGTCACGGTTGGGCCGCACTCGGTCACCATCGGAGGCGACGTCAGGGTGATTGTGCATGCCGATACCGAGCGGTCGCTCGACGACTGAACCGGGGCCAGTGTCGGCGGCCGTGGGTGAGCGGATACGGAGTGGGTGTCTACCGCTGCCCGCCCTGGCGTCATCGCAGCCGACATGCGTGGTTCGATGCGCCTGACGGCGCAAACACGAATGCACCAGCGAGTAGCGTCCGTTCGGTGGAAGCCGCTGCGCGAGCTGATCAGCGCGAGGCTCGTTCCGGCTACCGGGCTGGCCTCATCGGCGCGTGCTCCGCCGCCGTCGTGATCGTGATGCCTGCCTTCTACCCGCTCGCTCGCCTGTTCGACCCGTCGGCGGGTGGCGACGTCCCTTACGGGCTGGCTACAGAGCTCAAGTGGGGAGCGATGGGCGGTGTGTTGCTGAGCCCTGTGGCTGCCGGCATCGGCGCAGCCCTCGGTCTACGCCTTGGCAACCGACGAATCGGGTTGCGAGTGGCGGGATCGCTGGTCGCAGTCGCTATCGGTCTGGCGGTGTGCGTCTCCGTCGCCATGAACGGTAGCTTCATCGACGAATCCGGCTCGATTGGCTCGCTCCTCTTCGTCACGACGCTTGGTGCGCTCGCCGGCACCGCTGCCGTCTTGATCTTCGCCACAACGGCTCGGCCAACGAACGCGTCCGGTTGACGATGTCCGATCGGGTCGCTGCGGTGGCGTTGGTTTCGGGATGCGGCGGGGACGACGCAGCACGGGAAGGTACGTGGCGGGTCGTGTCTCTGCAGGTCGACGACGAACCCTTCGAGATCGAACAGCCGCTGTACATGGACATAACCGCCGACGGCTTCAACGCAGCGACGACGTGCAACTGGCAGTCGGGTGAGTTCGGCGGCGACATCATGTCGACGCGCTTGGGATGCCCTGGTGACGCAGCCGCTGGCGAGACCTACATGCGACACGCGTTCGACAGCAAGCCGACCGAACGCAACGGCCAACTCGTCTTCGACAACGGTGACGTCCAGCTGATCTACGAACGGTACGACGTGCCATCTCCCGAAGACCTCTTCGCGGTCCTGGGCGACCCGACGTCAAGTGTCGACGAGTCCAAACTCCCACCCGAGTCGGCGACCGGTTCGATCCCTCCCGACTACAGCTCGCTGATCCCTGTCGCATCACCGTCGAGCGAGATCGAACTCTTCCTCGGCCAACTCGACGACAGCATCTGCATCGTTCACGGGACCGCGACGGCCATGGACAAGTGGTGCATGGAGCCCCGCTTCGCAGCGACACAGACCGCGGCGACCGACATCCCGGTCTACGGTCAGCCTCTGCTGCGCGTCGCGATGATTCCCGATCGTTTCGCGGCCGCCGCTGCCGCCCGCACGGACCTGGGCAGCTACGAATCGAACATCCTCATCGTGAACGACGATGCACCCGCAGGTCGATACGTCCTGGTCGACGACTCGGGCGCAGAGCTTGCCGTCGTCATCCCACCACCCTGGGTCGACCCCATGGCCGCGTCGACATCGCTTCCAGAGTCCTGATCAACGGGCTGACCTAGCCGCACATATCGTGCCGACCGTCGACGAGCCATGCCCGCCCTCAAGGACACATCTGACCGGCTGGGACCAACCCGGAACCACTCGGAAGTATCGGGGCCGAACGGCGATCGTTACGCCGCACCGCCGGCGGTACGAGTGACCTGATCGCTCGGTATCGCTCGTCGTTGGGGTCGGTGATGCTCAGGCCGGCCGCATCGCTCCGGCAATGAACGTCGACACGACGTACTTCAGCGGGCCGGTCCAGGCTGCGCCGTGCTCGGTCGAATCGCATCGTCGTGGTCGGTGCCGGGCCCAACCTCCTCGGCGGCATTTGCCACAAGCCCTTGCCGTCGTTCGCCGGTTCTCGTACGGTTCTCTCAGGGTCGGACGGTCGAGAGGTGGGGGACGGAT
>JBGTEH010000688.1:0-4230 GCA_041747915.1 Ilumatobacteraceae bacterium | reverse complement strand
CGACAGCACCGAGTTCCCGACCCCCGAGGACGACCCGATCAACGGCAACATGTACAAACCGCTGTACTTCGACGGCGGCCTGGCGATTCACGGCGCCAACAATGTCCCGACGAACCCGCAGAGCAAGGGATGCGCCCGGCTCCGCCTCGAGAATCACGACATGCTGGTCGACTGGCTCGGCATCGGTGAGGTGATCACGCCCATCGGTGGCTCCGGCTTCGGATTGACCGTGCGCATCCAGGGCGCATTCATCCCTCCGGCCTGAAGTTGTCGTTCGCCCGATGACGACGGCGGGTCGTCGATCGCCCAAGATGCTGGCGACACGATTCGACGAACAAGGAGACGCTGATGGCGTGGGACTTCTCAACCGACCCCGAATTCCAGGAGAAGCTCGACTGGGTCGAGAACTTCTGCAAGGAGGAGGTCGAGCCGCTCCACTACGTGTTCCCGTACGCGGTGCGCTCGCCCGACCCGAAGGTCAAAGAGCTCGTCCGCGGCCTCCAGCAACAGGTGAAGGATCAGGGTCTGTGGGCGATCTTCCTCGACGAGGAACTCGGCGGCCCCGGTTTCGGCCAGCTCAAGTTGGGCCTGCTCAACGAGATCCTCGGCCGCTATCCCGCCGCGCCGCAACTGTTCGGCGCCGCTGCACCCGACACCGGCAACATGGAGATGCTGGCCGCCTATGGAACCGACGAACAGAAGCAGCGTTGGCTGGAGCCGATGTTGAACCAGGAGATGTTCTCGGCGTACTCGATGACCGAACCACAGGGCGGCTCTGACCCCAACCTCTTCCGTACCACGGCTGTCCGTGACGGTGAGGAGTGGGTGATCACCGGCGAGAAGTGGTTCACGAGCGCCGGCCGGGTCGCCGACATCTTGTTCGTGATGTGCACCAACGGCATGTACGTCGTGCCCCGCACCACCCCGGGCGTGGAGATCATGCCCGAGCCCCGCAACCACAACCACATCAAGTACCACGACGTCCGTGTCCCGCTCGACCATCTCCTCGGCCCCGAGGACGGTGCCAAGGTGCTCGCGCAGCGACGCCTCGGCGGCGGGCGTATCCACCATGCGATGCGCACCATCGCCCAGTGCACCCTGGCCTTCGACATGATGTGCGAACGGGCTCTGTCACGCGAGTCGCACGGCAAGATCATCGGCGAGCACCAGATGGTGCAGGAGAAGATCGCTCTGAGCTACGCGCAGCTGCGCATGCTGCGACTGTTCGTGCTCGAGACTGCCTGGAAGATCGACAACACCTCGACCCAGGAGGCGCGCACCGACATCGCCGCCGTGAAGTTCACGATGGCGCGCGTGCTCCGCGAGATCTCGTTCAATGCACTTCACATCCACGGCTCGCTCGGCACCACCGACCTCACGCCGTTGCAGGACATGTACGCGTCGGCGCCGACGATGGGTCTCGCCGACGGGGCTGACGAGGTCCACATCTCCACCGTGGCACGCCGCGTCCTGAAGGGATACCGGCCGCACGAGGGCTACTTCCCGCGCGAGTACATCCCGTACAAGCGCGAGGAGGCCTGGGAGAAGTTCCAGCCCAAGTTCGCCGCGGATCCCGAGCTGCTCGCGTCGGCCGAGCAGTACAAGAAGTACTTCGCCGGGCGCCGCTGAGCCGATTTCGGATCAGACGATCGTTGCGAGCAACTCGTCGAGGCGTTGACTCACGGGCCACGTGCCACGGCTCTGGTTGCCGAGAACGGTGTAGGTGAATCGGTTGGCCCGATCGTGCGTGGAGACGAATCCCATCCCGGCGTCGAAGCCGTGCATGGAGACCGCATCGAGCGTTTCGTACAGCCAGAAGCCGAGGCCGTGGCGCAGCCCGTCCGCGTGGCCGTCACTGCTCGGGTGCGTCATCGCATCGACAGTCGAAGCCGTCACGATCCGTCCGGCGAACAGTGCATCCCAGAACGCGTGGATGTCGGCAGCGGTGGTGTACGCCCCGCCGTCGCCGGTGCCACGCACCGGTAGGTGCAACACATTCGTACGGTTGCCCTCGTGGTCGAGGTAGCCCAGCGCTGCCCGACCGGGAAGTTCATCAGAGCGCAGACACGCGGTGTCGACCATGCCGGCGGGGACGCAGACGCGCTCGTCGACCAGTTGATGGAAGTCGACACCGCTGGCGCGCTCGGCGATCAGCGCGAGCACGACGTACCCACCATTGCAGTACTCGAGCCGTTCGCCCGGCTCGAACTTCGTCGGGTACCCGCCGAGCACCGCCAGGAAGTCCTCCGTCGTCACCAACTCGTGGCACGGCACCGTGAGCACGTACTCGTTCGTGTCGTCGTGGATGTCCTCGTCGAGATAGTCGCCGATCCCAGAACAGTGGCTGAGAAGGTGCTCGACGGTGACGCGATCATCGATCAGAGGGAGGTCGTCGCCGAGCACCGACCGCGCGGTCGTGGTGAGTTCGAGTTCGCCGCGTTCGACGAGCCCCATCACCACGAGCGCCGTGAACGTCTTGGAGCCGCTGGCGATCGCGAACTGGGTGTCGATGCCGTTGGCGATGCCGAGGCCGCGATGAGCAAAGCCGTACGCCCGTTCGGCGACGACCTGGCCGTCGACGTCCACCCGAACGACCCCCGAGAACCCGGCATCCGCCACGATCTCATCGACACGATCCACGACTTGGCCGATCGGCTCGGAACTCATCGTGAAAGCCTTCCACACCCGCTCTCTCCGCCGACCCTGTGTTACGCCAGGGGTCAGACCCCCGGCGTAACAGCCGGCGGGCGGCGACCGCCGTGCAGTGGGCGCGGGTACCCTGCATGGATGCGTTGGCTCGCCGTCCTCGCTCTGACCGCGACAGCGCTGGCGGTCAGCCATCCGTCCGAGGTCGTGCGGGCCGCGCCGGCAAACGGGTTCACCGACACGTTCGTGGCTTCGATCGCATCGCCGACAGCGGTCGAATCGTTGCCGGGCGGCCGCGTGGTCGTGCTCGAACAGAACACGGGCCGGATTCGCCTCATCGACACGTCGAGCGGACAACTGCTCCCGGCACCGGCCGCACAACTTTCGGTGTGCGCCGGCGGGGAACGAGGCCTGCTGGGCTTCACCCACGACCCGACATTCACGACGTCCGGTCGTGTCTATGCTTTCTACACCCGCAATTCGCCTGGTGCCCCCGGCGGCTGCGTGAACCGGGTGAGCGCGTTCGTAATGTCGGGCAACCTGATCGATGTCGGGAGCGAGCAGGTGCTGATCGACAACATCTCGTCCGTCGGCGCCAACCACAACGGCGGCGATCTCGACATCGGGAGCGACGGATATCTCTACATCGCGACCGGCGACGCCGGCAGCGACCCTCGCGGCGACTCGGGCTCCGGCGGCAGTAACGACGCCGCGCAGGACCTCAGCCTGCTCAACGGCAAGATCCTCCGCGTCGATCGGTTCAACGGCGCGCCGGCCCCTGGCAATCCGCTCTCCGGGCCGGGAACCACTGCCTGCGGGAGCCGGGGGAACACGGCGGCGACGCCGACCACCTCCTGTCAGGAACTGTACGCCTGGGGGTTGCGCAACCCGTACCGATTCGCCTTCACTCCGGACGGTTCCCGGTTCTTCATCAACGATGTCGGCCAGGGCACACGTGAGGAAGTCGACGAAGGACTTGCGGGAGCGAACTACGGGTGGAATGCCCGCGAGGGCCAGTGCCCGAGGGGCCAGAACCCACCGTGCGCGGGGCCGCCGTTCGGTGTCACGGATCCGATCCTCGACTACCCACGTTCGACCGGTACGTTCATCACTGCCGGTGCCTTCGTGCCGACCCTCGCGTGGCCGAGCCCGCTGGCTGGCGGCTACCTGTTCGCCGACGGCGGTCGCGGAAACGTCTGGCTGCGAACGGAGGCGGGAGCCGTCGACTTCGGCAGTCCGATCCTGACCGGTGCATTCGGACTGGCCGACATGACATTCGTCGCCGAGCCGGGGGCAACGGCGCTGTACTACACGCTCAGTGGTTCGTCGGAGGTTCGCAAACTCGGCGTGGTCGTCGCTCCCGCGCCCCAGACGCTGGAGTTGCAGGTGACCGGAGTCGCCGGGGTGCCAGCCGACGCCGACGCCGTCGTGATCAACATGACCGCCGTCGACGCCCGAACCGCCGGCTACGCCACCATCTACCCCTGCGGCCAACCACGACCCGAAGCCTCCAACCTCAACTTCACCACCGGCCAAACCATCGCCAACCTCACCATCGCAACACCCGGCACCAACGGCCGAATC
>JBGTEH010000687.1:0-20578 GCA_041747915.1 Ilumatobacteraceae bacterium | reverse complement strand
TCGAGAGCGGCTTCGCCGAGGAAGCTCTGGACGTTCTTGCGGGCGCGGTTCGCGAAGTCCTCACGAATCTCGTAGCCGACGATCTCGGCGCCGTAACGCAGCATCGTCATCGACAGCGCGCCCGAGCCGATTCCGGTCTCGAACACGCGAACACCCGGGCCGATGTCGGCAAGCATGCAGATCGGACCGAGGTCTTTCGGGTAGATCACCTGTGCACCGCGCGGCATCTCCACCACGAAGTCCTCGAGGGTCGGCCGGAGCGCGGTGTACTCGGAACCCTTGGTGGATCGCACGACGACCCCTTCTCGCTCACCGATGACCACCGCGTGAGCGACGAAGCCGTTGTGGCTGTGGAACTCGCCCTCGTCGGCCAGTTCGATCAGGTATCGCCGCTTCTTCGAGTCGAGCAGGAGGGCCTTCTCCCCCGCGACGAATGCGCCGGTCATCGTCGACGACCTTTCGCCAGCACCATCTCGACGGGAACCGCCTCGTGGGCGGCCGCCTTTTCGACCAACCGGCAGAACGCGCAGACGTCACCCGTGGTCGGCGATCCGCAGTACGTGCACGAATTCAGCCCGTCGGCCGCAGCCGCGGAGTGACCGGCGAGGAGCGGTGCCATTCGCTCGATGAACCCGAGATAGAAGGCCGCCTTCGAACCCGGCGATCGCATCTCGATCGTGTTCAACGACTCCTTGTAGGCCAGGTGCTTGTTGCCGGCAGCGATCGGACACTCCTCGACGACGTAGTCGATGCCCCGCACGAGGCACCAGGCGGCCATTTCCCGCTCGCTCAGACGAACCAGCGGCTTGGCCTTCTTCGGGAACCCGTCGGTGGCCGGAAGCACCGGGAGTTGTCGAGCGAGATAGTCGATGTCCCAGCGGAGCGTGTTGCCGAACAGCACGGCGGCCTCGTCGTCGAGGTTGTGTCCCGTGACCACCACGTCGTAGCCACCCTCGAGCGCTGCCTGATCGAAAAGGCGACGCTTCGACAACCCGCATGCCGAACACGGAACCCGTCCCGTTGCCCGCGAGGCGGTCGGAACGTCGTAGCCGTACTCCTCGCGCAGGTCGATCTCACGCAGCACGAGATCGCGCTCGGCCGCAAAACGGCGCACGTAGCCCGCACTGTCCGCGGAGTAGTCACCGATGCCAAGGCCGATGTACAACCCATCTGCGTGATAGCCGGCCTCGACGAGCATGTCCCACACAGCGAGCGAGTCCTTGCCGCCACTGACCGCCACCAGGATTCGATCGTCGGGACCGAACATGTCGAAGTCGTCGATCGCCTTGGCCATCTGGCGCCGACACAGCTGTTGGAGATGTTCGGAGCAGAAGTGCGCATTGTGGCGCGGCAGGTCAATGACCGCGGGCTCCTTGCACACCTTGCACTTGCTGCCCACCGCAGTCATGTCGCGGTCACGTCTGTCACGTCGCGCCGCCGGAGATGACCGGCCGGACCTCGATGACATCGGTGTCGTTCAGTCGTGCGTCGCCTGGCACGAGAGTGCCGTTGCGGATCACCAGGTGTGCCTCACGACTGAGCCCCAACTCGTCGAGCAGACGGTCGACGGATCGTGGTCCGTCGAACTCCACCTCGCGCCGTGGGTTGCGCAGCAGGACCTTCACGAGCGTCGCTTGGACGCGCGCACACTGGCCGTCGCCTCGGCCTCGAGGCGCTTCAGCTCGTACCGACGTTCGCGCCGACTCAAGTCGAGGCGAGGTGCAGTGACCGAGACCGTGACGAATCGACCGGGACGTATGCGTTGGCGAGCGAGTCGTTCCGGCGGCTTGCCCAGAACGCGCTTGCTGACCTCACGCGCCAGGAGCACGACGCTGATCGCCCTCCAGTACGGGTTGCCCAACACCACACCGTGGCGGATGGCGCGTGCTCGCAGGAAGTCTCCCTGGCCGACCACCAACATGGCGATCGGGCGAATGAGCGGATTCGTATGGGTGACGCCTCGACGAAGGGCATAGCTCCGAATGAGGTACTTCGGCCGGAGTGCGTAGGGAACCAGTGACATCAGACGCGACGGATCTCGACGACCGCGCTACGGCGCCGACCCGATCGGCGCCCGAGCAGGAAGAAGATGACGAGAAGCACCACGGCCGCACCACCCGCCGCTGTGGCGATCGAGCCCTTCTTCTCGTCGACGCGACCTTGGATCTCGTCCTGGAATCCCTTGAACTTGTTCTCGAGGTCCTGCGGCGTGATCTTGTCGGGGACCACCGGATCGTTGCGCTTCGCCATGGGTGCTCCTTACTTCGGTTCCTTGTACAGAGTTGCCTTCTTGATGCGCGAGATCGCCAGCGCGATCACCCCCGCGGCAACGATGAGCGTGATCAGATACGCCAGCCACGACAGGTTTCCACTGGCCGATCGGACCCATTCGGCCTGCAGCATGCGCAGCAGACCCACGAGGAGCAACACGACGCCGAGGCTCGTGAGGATGGCGGCGGCGGCGCCGTAGCCGAGCCACGATCCGGCTCCCTTGAGCGGGCCGATCGTCTCCTGCTTGGCGTATGCCGCGACGAAGTCGACGATGTCGCCCACCGACGCATCCGCTTGGGCCTGCTTGCCCTTGGCCGCACGGCGCGCCAGGCGTTCTTCGAGATCGTCGGTGTTGGACACGGTCACCGTTTCTATCACGAAAGGCGAAACTTCAGCATGGCCTCGACATCGTCGAGGATCTCGTCGAGGAGTTCCAGGCGCTGCATCGGTCCCTGCGCAGCGAGGAGGCGGAGCTGATCCGCCGGGCCGATCGGGGCGACCGTGGAAAGGTGGTAGGTGGCGACCAACGGATCCGACGAGATCTCGTCGTCGGTCGACGCATCGAACGAGTCGTCACCGAGTTGTGCGGCGAGCGCGTTCACCGCGCGCACCCGAACATGGCTCGCGGCGACATGGGCGGCGAGCCCGTCCGGGTCGGGATCGACGTCAGGCCAATCCTCCACGTCGGCGAGCGGGTACGGGTCGTCGGGCAGCCAGGCGTTGATGCGGATGCGACGAACACCAACCGCGATCAATGCATACCGAGTCTCGTCGACTGCGTCGACCTGGAGCATTCTGGCCACCGTGCCGACCGTCGCGCGATCGTCTCCGCCGCCGGTCTCGCGCCCGTGCAGGATGAGGGTCTGGCCGAACTCGGGTTCACCATCGGCGCGAAGGCAATCGCGAACCATGTCCCGATACCGAGGCTCGAAAACGTGGAGCGGCAGCACGCCGCCGGGCAGCAGGACGGATCCGAGGGGGAACATCGCCATGACGACCATCCCCCGAAGCTATATCGGTCGTGCGTGTGCAACTCCGTGATTCTGTTCGGTGCGGCCCGACGAGACCATCGTCGTCATGCCTCCGGCGTGAAGATCGCTGACATGATGATCGACTCCATGCCCGACGTCCCCGGGCCGACATGGTCACACACCAGGTTGTACGCCGTTGTGGCACCTGCCGCGATGTTGAAGGTACGCACGCCGGATATTTGAGCGTGCTGACCGGTGTTCGGCCCTGCCGACTCCCATCGCTGCAAGAAGAACCCGGTGTCGAGCACGACCCCGGTCGTGATCGTGCAACGCGTCTCCTCACCTGCGACTGTGTCTGAGACTGACGCCGTCGAGACAACGGTCACTTGACCGGCAACTGGCGCAGTGACCGCCAGCGCGGTCACCACCTCGTCGGTGGCTGTGACGGTTTCGAGGGTCTTCTGCGCAGATACGGCAAATGGCTGGGCCGCTTCGAGCGCTGCGATGCGCGCTTCGAGCGACTTGAGTTTGGCGTCGGTGGTGTAGCCGACGACGTCGACGAGCACATCGCTGGTGGGGCCGGCAACGCCGAATGCATCGAAGGTGATCTCGATCTTTCCGTCATCGGCCCCACCGACGGGCAGTTCGACCAGTACCGCGTTCGGGTTGATTGCGCCCGTCGCGAAGTTCACGTTCGATGTCGACGGGAGTCCCGTCGCGTTGGCCGGACGCACCGAGATGAACCCGGCGGCGGTCGACCCGACAGGAGTCACATTCAAGACGACGCCGGTCGCGCCCGCCGGGACCACGGTCTTGGTGCCGGTTGTTGTCGGCACCGAACCCGTGACTTTGAGATCTTGGGCCACCGGCGAGACGAACGGGCCAGCAAGCCCCACATTGACCGGATTGCGGGTGTCGAGAATACGAACGGGCTCGATGGAGACCACGCTCGATTCGGGTGAAGCGGCATTCACGGCGAAGAGTCCACCGCCGCCGAGCGTGACGGCGACAGCGGCACCGATCGCCGCCCACCTCGACCTCCACATCTGACGACGATCGACACGAAGTGCAGAACCCATGGTTCCTCCAAGCGGTTTCGAGGGCGGCCCCCATTGATCGCCCCTGTGCGATCCTCCTCCGGTCATTGCCAGATGTCAACGCCGGGCCCTCCGTCCATGTGAGCGACGAAATTCGGCGGTGCTGCCGCCTGTTCAGCGAGGACCGACGGTCACTGCGGCGGGTCCACTCGGATACGTGGCCAGACGCTCCCCGAGCGCCAGCCAGTAGGGCGCGAAGTTCTCCGGAATGTTGATGTCGGGGGCATTGAGAACGAAGGCGAACTGGATCGTGCTGCCTTCGGCGGTCTCGACGAATCCCGCCAACCCCTTCACTGCCGGAGGGTCGAGATCGGCGGGCGGATTGCCGAGTGTGCCCGTCTTTGCCACCATGCGTCCCTCCATCGGCGTACCGACGAAGTCACCCCCCAGCGTGCCCGTTCGGCCCGCCACGGGGAGTCCGTCGGGAATCGAGCTGCCCTGCACGCGTTGCAGAACGCCGAGCAGTGCCGCGCAGGTGAGCCGGTTGTCACTGCTCAGCCCGGATGCATCGACGAGGCGGACGCCGTCCATCGGAATACCCCAGCTCCGCAGAGCACGGTCGACCACGTCGAGACCTGCCGCCACCGTTCCAGCACCGGAGTCTGCGACGCCGAGTTCCTTCAGGAGCATCTCTGCGGTGTCGTTGTCGCTCGTCGTCAGCATCTCGGCCACAACGGCCGAGAGCGGTTCCGACTCGATCGACGCCAGTACGGGTTGTGCCGGGTCGGCCGGGCCCACGCCGACTCCGCCGGACGTCCGCACTCCGCGATCAGACAGCAACCGGGCGAACTCGCGCGCCGCTGCTTCGTTCGGATCGCGCTGACGGCCCGGCCGCCCGACCACCCGGGCGTCGTTGACCATCAGCGCGTCGTACGGTCCTGCCTCGACGAACGCGACATCGGGACCCCACGAAGCGTTGACGAACTCATCGTCGTAACGGCCGCCGTCACCGAGTACCGATCCCCGAATCGAGGTCACACCGCTCGCCACGACAGCGTCAGCGAGCAGATCGAGCGATGTCGTGTTGAACGGCGGGTAGCTGTCGTCGCCGATCGGGAAGTCGTCGCTGACCAGCACGGGATCGCCGCCTCCGACGAGCACCAGGTCACCGTCGATCACGCCCTCGACCGCCGCCGGACCTGAGACCGATGTCGTGAACACGTGGTCGGCTCCGAGGACCTCGAGTGCGACTGCGGCAACCAACAACTTGTGGGTGCTCGCCGGGATGACGGGCACGTCGGTGTTGTGCGAGAACACCTCGCGCCCGTCGACGGCCACCGCCAGGCACGAACGCTCGTCGACGAAGGCCGCCAGTTCGCCGAGCGCATCCGAGAGTTGGCTGTCGTCACCGACCGTGGCCATCTGCTCGGGCAATCGACGAAGATCGAGCAACCTGGTGGACAGCTGCGCGACGGCGTCGGCCGACGCCGGACGTGACGCGGTCGGTGTCGACACGGTGACCGCTTCGTGCTCGTCGGCCTGGGCGTCGCTCCACACGAGCTGGGCGCCGAGCACGCCGACCGGCACGAGCAGCAACAGCACCAACGCCAGGAAGGGCCATGCCGGATAACGCACGGGCCCCGTGACGATGTCGACGCCGCGATCGGTCATCGTGGACCGAGAATTGCCGGGCTCGGCCCGGCCGGATACGTATCGAGCACATCCGCCAGTTGGTCCCAGATCGGTCGATACTCGCTCTGATCGCTGATGGTCGGGCCGTTGAGGATCAGCACGTACTCGACCTCACCGCCGCCTTCCACCGGCAAGTACCCCGACAGCGCCTTGACCGCCGGCGGATCGGTGTTGAACGGCGGGTTGTTGAGGGTGCCGGTCTTGCCCGTCATCCGACCGGCGACGGCGTGGTCGACGAACACGTCGGACAGCGTGCCGGTCTGTCCAGCGACCGCAAGACCGCTGCCGATGGGCGAATCGCTGTCGAATCGTTGTACGACCGAGGCGAGCGCGGCACACGTGACACGGTTGTCGGGGCTCAGGCCGGACCCGTCCGCCAGCACGAGCGGCCCCACGTTCACTCCCCATTCGGTGAGCTGAGACGCCATCGCCGCCAGCCCTGCCTCGCGCGTGCCGGGAACCGACTCGGATGCACCGAGTTCCTTCACGACCAGCTCAGCAGAGTTGTTGTCGGAGTTGGCGAGCATCTCACCGATCACCGCGGACAACGGCGCCGAATCCACCGACGCGATCTCCACCGCATCGATCGGTGCGGCTCCTGACGAATCCTCGCCGTCGATCACCACTCCACGCGCCCGAAGGAGTTGGATGAACTCTCGCGCTGCCGCTGTGTTCGGGTCGGCGGCGCGCAGTTCCTCGCCGAACACCCTGGAGTCGTTGGCCATGAGCGCGTCGTAGGGGCCGCCCTCGAGCCCTGGTACACCGGCGCCCCATCCCGGCGCGTAGAACTCGTCGTCGTATCGAGTGCCGTCGCCGACGACTCCGCCCGACACGCGCGACACACCAGCTGCGACGACACGGTCCGCGAGCGCGTCGAGCGACGTGGGCGACGTCACCGGATACCGCTCGAGATCCGACGTCGGATACCAGTCGGACGACAGCAACGGATCACCCCCGCCCACCAGATACAGGTCTCCGTCGACGACGCCGTCGACCGCTGCGGTGGCTGCTGCGACGGTGGTGGTGTACGTGAAGTCCGCGCCGAGGCGCTCCAGGGCCACCGCGGCGACCAGAAGCTTCTGATTGCTGGCGGGGATCACGGCGATGTCGGCGTTATGGGAACCGACCTCCTCGCCGTCGACCGACACCACCGAGCACGAGCGGTCGTTGAGCGACGCGAGCAACGGTGCCACCTCGGTCTCGAACGCCGCCGAGTTGACGTTGCGAGACATGATCGTGGGCAGTCGCCGGAACGCCATCACTCCTGTGGGCAGCGCCGGGCTCGGGTCGGCAACCGCCGTCGATGGCTCGCCGGGCGGAGCCTCGGTGCTGGCGTCGTCCTGCCCGGACGACCAGACGTACACCGCGAGCAGGATCAACGCGGGCACGAGCGCGACCGCGCCGAGCACGATCCATGGCACCGGTCCTCGTCGGCGTGATCCGTTCACCGCTCCGATTCCTCGTCGCGCGCTCGGAGATGACGCGAACGGCGTACGAGGTGGCCCAGTGCCGCCACTGCGTCGCCTCCGCTCGGATAGCAGAGATGCCCGAGCCGGCGCACGGTGGCGGGGCCCGCGTTGTCAGGATCCGCGATCGCGAGTTCGGTGGCGACGAGAATCGGTTTGCCGGTTCTCAGCGTCAACTCGTGGGCGGCCTCGGCGAAGCGTTCGTCCTGGCGCTCGTGATACGCAACGATCCGTTCGAGGCCGTGGTCGGGGTAGAAGCGGCCTTCGCGCATCATCCGCGCCTGATTGCTCTGGATCCCGATCCCCAGGTAGATGACAGCATCGACGTCGGGGTGGGTCGCGATGAGTTCCATCACCTCGGGGATCGTGTCGCGGGTTTCGCCGCCCGCGCAGTCGACGGGATTGTTCCGACTCCATCGTGGGGGCAACTTGTCGTCGATCGCTGCGCGCAGGTCGGTGGGCAGCTCCATCAGAACGATGTCGGGGTCGCGAGTGATGGCGTCGGCGGTGACCACGCCCCATCCACCTGCGGTGGTGAGCACGACGGTGTTCGACCCCCGTGGGAGCGGTTGAGTGGCGAACGTTGCTGCGGCCATGAACGCCTCGGTCACCGTTGCACACCGCGTGATGCCAGCGGCGCGGCACTCGCCGTCGAAGATCTTGTCGTTGGCGGCCAACGCGCCGGTGTGGCTTGCAGCGGCCTGGGCTCCGCCCTCGGTGGCTCCGCCCTTGACGAGCACGAGCGGCTTGCGAGCCGCTGCGTCGGCCAGACGGTCCATCAGGCCGCGCCCATCGGTGATCCCCTCCACATACGCGAGACCCACGGCCGTCTGGTCGTCGTCGGCGTACCAGTCGAGATAGTCGGCAACGGTGACGGCGGCAGCGTTGCCGGCCGACACCGCCCGGCTGATGCCGACCCCGGTGGAACGAGCGAGATTCAAGAAGCTCGACACGAAGTTGCCGCTCTGGCTGGCCACCCCGATGCTCCCCGCCGGCGGATACGGCGCAACGATCTGCGCGCACAATCCCACGGGAGTGCTCACGACGCCCTGGCCGTTCGGGCCCGCCAGCAAGATGCCGAGTTCGTCCGCAAGCGCCACGAGTTCCGCCTCGGCGACACGTCCCTCGTCGCCGGCTTCGCCGTAACCGGCCGAGGTGAGGAACGCAGCGGCGACACCCTTCGCCGCGCATGCGCGCAGAAGGTCAGGGTTCGCGGCCGCCGGTGTGCACACGAACACGAGGTCGATGACACCCTCGGGCAGGTCGGCGATGTCCGCAACGGTCCTCACGCCCAGGACCTCCTCGCCCTTGAGATTCGTACCGTAGACAGCGCCTTCGTAGCCGCCCGCGAGCAGATTGTGCAGCGACACGAATCCGAACTTGCCAGGATGCGTGGACGCCCCGGTGACCAGCACGCCGCGCGGCTCGAACAGTGAGCGGAACTGCTCGTCGGACGGTCGCGGGCGCGTCGTTGCTCGCGATGGGTCGTTGTCGGCGCCGAGCTCGATGAGCCCGTCGACGGCAACGAGGTCGCCGCCGGGCGTCACGATCAACGGGTTGATGTCGACGCTCGCCACATCGGGACGCTCCACGGCGAGCCGCCCGAGTGCGACGAGCACATCGACCAGCTGCGCTCGATCGACGGCCGCCTCTCCGCGAAAGGTTCCGAGCAATTTCTGGGTGGCCAGATCGGCGATCATCCCCGTTGCGGTCACGGCGTCGAGTGGCGCGGGTCGGAACACGACGTCGGCGATCGCCTCGGCGAGGATGCCGCCCAGGCCGAGCATCACCGTGGGTCCGAACTGCGGATCGCGGACAACTCCGCAGATCAACTCCCGGGTGCCGCTGATCATCGGAGCGACGAGCACGGACACGTCGCCGTCGGCGGGCACCGCAGCGACCAACAGTTCGCCAGCCGCGGTCTCGACCGCCGCCCGATCGCTGAGGCGCAACTTCACCAGTCCGCGTTCGGTCTTGTGAGCGATTGCGTCACCGTTGAGCTTCGCGACGACCGGGTAGCCCAGTTCGTCGGCCGCATCGCCGGCTGCGGCGGCGTCGGCGACAACACGTTCGGCGGCAATCGGAATGCCGAACTCGGCGAGCACAGCTTTCGAGTCGCGTTCGGACAGGGTCACGTGCGCGGTGGTGCGCACCGACGTCAGATCAGAGTTCGCCATGCGGCTCCCACGGTACTGCCACCGCTGCGCCACCAGCAGCCAGCCAATCCTCCCGTCACTCCCCCACCCCAAGCTGCGATGAGAGCCCAAGCGCACCCCCTGCGCGCGATTCTCATCGCACGCGTCAGCCGCAGTTCAGCGATGAGAGATGAGCGCCTGTTGCGCTCATCTCTCATCGCACGAGTGACGTGGGAACGAGGGCGGCGCGGAAGAACTCGATGATGTGTTCGCTTCGTCGATCGAGCGCCTCCGGTGCGAGCGGATCTTCGTCGAGGAGCCCCTCGAGGAACGGGGAGTCGGAGAAGTAGCTCAACAGCGCCCCGTAGCCCGTGAGCAGGAGCTGCTGCGGGTTGTGGTGGCGAAACGTGCCGGCATCCATCTCGCGGCGGAAGTAGTCGGCGGCCTGATCGAACATCGGTCGAAGCACCGCTGCCAGATCGATGCCGAGGTGTGAGCCCCCGTCGATCGCCTCCCGGCGCATCAGCGTGACGTAGGACGGGTTGTCCGCGAAATACCCGAACCCGGCGCGCAGAACGAGTTCGATCTTGGGCCAGCCGCGAGCGGTTGATTCAATCGCTCCGGCGAGTCGGGCGAACCAGTCGGAGAGCAGTCGCTCGAAGACTTCACCGTACAGCGCCTCCTTCGACCCGAAATGGTGGAGCAGACTCGGGCGCCTGATGCCGACCTCGGCTGCGATGTCATTCAGCGACGTACCGCTGTAGCCGTTCTGGGCGAAGCAGGCCAGCGCGGCATCGAGGATCTGGTCACGCGTCGAGCGCCCCTCGACGGGAAGCTCGACCACGGTGGCGACGCCGACATCCGTCATGGTGCCAAGCAACGCTAGTGCGCCGGTGGGGAGGCTCCTCTCTCGGCGCACCCACCGGAACTGCCATCCTCGGTCAGGCCGGCGGGTACACACCCATCTGCTTGGCCTTGTCGGTCTGCCAGAAGATGTCGGCGATCTCGTCGATGAAGGCCAGCAGCTGTTCGCCCACAGCGGGATCCATCGACTTCTTGGCTTCACCAGCTTGATGGATTGCCTTCCAGAACAACTCGTGGAGCTGGGGGAACGCTGCGAAGTGGTCGGGGGCGAAGAAGTCGGCCCACAGCACCATCAGGTGGTGCTTGGTCTCCTCGGCTCGCTCTTCCTTGATCGAGATGCATCGGGCGCGGAACACCTCGTCATCGGACTCGGCGTACTTCTTGGCGGTCTTGACCACCGAAAGCGCTTCGATCTTTGCCTGAGCCGGGTCGTACACCCCGCAATACAGGTCGCAGTGGGCGTGGGCAACGGTTGCCGATGCGAAGAACTTGGCGAACATGATGTGTGCTCCTGGTGATAGATGGTCGATCCAACGGTTCCCGAAGGCCGTCAGCGGGAAACATACACTCCGCGCCGATGACAGCGCCCACGCCGACTCCGCAGAATCGGACATCGTCGCGTCGTTACTTCCCCCGGCGATTCGTCGTCGAGGATCACTCGATGGAACCCAGACTCGTCGCCGGCCAAGGTCTGATCGCCGTCTGGTCCCGTCGCGCTCGCGCGGGTCAGATCAGGTGTCTGCAACATCCACAACGCCCCGGCTTCTGGCTGGTCAAGCGCGTCGAAACGGTCCACGACGACGCCACGATGACGGTGCTGTCCGACAACCGTGATTCCACCCGTGGAGACTCACGCTCATTCGGTCCCGTGCCGGTTGTCGGGAGCTACCGGGTGATCCTTGCGGTTCCTCGCCGCTTCATGTGAACCGGGCGTACATCACCATTCCGCCTTCACCAGGCCGCCTTCCCGACGCCGCCGTCGACGACGACGATCTCGCCCGTGACCAGGCGCGAACCGAGCAAGAACCCGAACACCGCGTCCTTGACGTCCTCAGGGGTACAGACCGCCTTGAGCAGTGAGCGTTCCACGACCGACTGTTTGATTGCCTCGAACGCGTCTCCGAAACCCTCTTGGAGCCAGGAACCGTCGATGAAGCCCGGGCACACCGAGTTGACCTGGACCTGGGGTGCGAGCACTCGCGACAGCGTGACGGTGAGGTTGTTGAGGCCGGCCTTCGAGGCGCAGTACGGAATCGAACTGCCGGTGCCGTACACGCCGGCGACGCTGGAGATGTTGACGATCTGGCCGCCGTCAGCGTCCTTGAGTGCCGCACTCGCCGCCCGCGCCATCTGGAACGGACCGATCAGGTTGACGCCCATGATCGCGTCCCACACCTCGCCCGTGACGGCATCGAGGTCGTTGTGAGGGATGAAGCTCGTGGTCCCGGCGTTATTGACGAGTACGTCGAGGCGACCGAACGTGTCGAGTGCGGTCGCCACGAGGCTGCGACAGTCGGAGTCGGTGGCGACGTCGGCGCGCACGGCGACAGCCTGAACACCGTGACTCGCTGCCTCCTCGGCGACTTCTTCCGCGGCCTGTTTCGACCGGCTGTAGTTGACCGCAACATTGCAGCCTGCTCTGGCCAGCGCGAGCGCCGTTGCTCGTCCGACCCCGGTGCCGGCCCCCGTGACGATCGCTCCCTTGCCCGACAGCTCCATGGCCATCGACCGTAGTCTGAGTGGCCATGCAGATCGTCTCCGCACTCTTCGTCGAGAACATCGAGTTGCGTGAGGCACCAGGGCCGTCGACGCGCATCGACCTATCGGGAGTCATGTTCTCGATGGCAGCGCCCGCACCCGTGCCGGTGACGATCGAACCACACCTCGTCGCACTCATCTTCTGTCAGGACGGCGAGTCCGGCAACGGCGTGTTCGAAGTGGTGTTCCGCCGCGGGGTCGAGAGCGACAGCGAGCAGGTCGCCCGCAACGTCAGCCCGTTCAACGTCGAGCCGGGCAAGTTCACCTATCGCCTCGTGCGCGGTGAACTGGAGTTCGACGACTACGGCCAGATCTTTGCCCATTGCCGAGTCGACCAGAGTCCCTGGCATCTCGTGCCCTTCACCCTCCTGCCCCCCGTCTGAGAATCGACGTCGACAGGTTCGTCCGCGCTCGCCAGCCTTCTGTCAGGCGTCGTCGCTGAGGAGGTCCTTGATCGCGCCGAAAACATAGATGAGCGACATGAGCAGGAAGATCGCTCCGACGGCTGCGCGAACCTGATCTCTGCCGAGCGGCGAGCGCTTCGCCACCGGCGTCGCGACAGCATCCGCCACCGAACTCCGCCAACCACGTAGGCCTGCCAACCCGAGACTTTTCGTATCCATGGAGACGGTGTACCCCGCCCTCATCGGTTTCACGCTCATGCGGTCGGGCTCAGGGCTTGCGGGCAACCAGGAACTGGTGGTCATTCCTGAAGCGATAGATCCCGCGACTGTCGCGGCAGGGCTCGATGGCCGCGAGAACATCGTTTCTGATGGCATCGACGTCGCCGTGCGCGAGTGCTGGTACCGCCGGGCCGATACTGGCGATCGCCCGCCATGCGATCTGGCGGTCAGGCCACTCGATCGTCGAGATCCGTTGACCGCGCTCCACGACTTCGAAGCCGCTCGCCTCGAGCATCTCCTCGGCGACGCCGGGAGTGCCGATGTTGTTGAGCCGCTTCATCGATCCGAAGTGTTGGTCGGGAGCGTGACGGGCAAAGGCCTTGAAGCACTCCCGGAGGTCCAGCGGCCGTCCGGTGCCCCAGAAGCTGAGACCGATCAGACCGCCAGGACGCAGTACTCGGTGGCACTCGTCGAGCGCCTGCTCGCAACCACCCCAGATCCCGTTGATCGACACGACGACGTCGAAGCTCTCGCCGTCCCACGGAAGGTCGAACATCGAACCGAGCCTCAGGTCTGCATCGGGCGTGCGTTCGCGGGCGATCTCCATCAGCTCGCCGGCGGCATCGATCCCGGACACGGTCGCTCCCATCGCTGTGGCGTGGCTCACGGCGAAACCGGATCCACATGCGACATCGAGCAGTTTGGTGGACGCACCAACCCCGACACGGGCAAAGATCGCTGCGATCACCTCCAGTGCGTAGTGCTCGAACAGGCACGCCCAGTCGTTCGCGGCGTGGCCCCAAGCAGTGCCGGCCGCCCGCCAGTCGTGCTCGCAATGCTGCGTCTCGGTCGCGTGCGACGTGTTGCTCATGGCGCAATCGTCGTCGCGTTCGGGAGGGAAGTCCTGAGGACTGGTTGGGGATCGGCTGGGGATGGAGCACTTCACCAAACCCTCAGCTCGCCCCCAAGACTCCACGGCCCCGCACGTGCACGGTGGTGTCATCAATCACAACCACGCCCACTCGGTGGGCTGAACGAGGAGGAACCACCATGACCGATACACAAACCCCCACCGCCGACAACGGTGTCGACGTCGCCCATCTGCTCGGCGCGAAACAGGCACTCACCGACACACCCGCGGCAGCCAAGTTCCAATGGCGGGCACGTTGCGACTGGGTGCGAGGCACCCACAGTCGAACCGTGATCGATGGTTTCTCGGGCCTCGGCGAGGAACACATGCATCGTCAGATGTTCGCGATCGACGCGGACCATCCGGAGGTGTTCGCCTCGCAGGACAACGGTGCGACCCCGACCGAGATCGTCCTCGCGGCGCTGGCGTCGTGTCTGACGGCGGGTGTTGCGAGTGTCGCCACGAATCGCGGCGTGCAGCTCCGCTCGGTCTCGGCGACGGTTCGGGGCAACATGGACCTGCAGGGAATCCTGGGGATCGACGGCGACGTGCGTAACGGTTTTCAGGACATCTCGGTGAGCTATGACATCGATGCCGACGCCTCGCGAGCCGACATCGAGGCCATCGTTGCACAATCCCAGAAGCGATCCGCCGTCTTCGACATCGTCACGAACCCGACGAACGTCACCGTCGAGGTCGTCTGAGCAGCACGCCAGGCGAGCGGCCGGAGCGGGACCCATGAACGTCGCAGTCGTTGTCATCGGCGGTGGTCAGGCCGGCTTGGCGATGAGCCACCAACTGACCTCCGCCTCACTCGATCACGTCGTGCTGGAACGCGGTGAGGTCGCCAACTCATGGCGTCGCGAACGTTGGGACTCGCTCCGGTTGCTCACACCGAACTGGATGACTCGTCTCCCCGGACATCAGTACCGGGGGGACGATCCCGACGGCTTCATGACGAGTGCGGAGGTCATTGCGTTCCTCGACCGGTACCGAAACGCCGTATCCGCACCGGTCCACACCCATACAACCGTCGAGTGCGTCCGGCCCGTCGGAACGGGATTCGAGATCCGTACGGACCAGGGCACCTGGCATGCGGGGGCAGTCGTCGTCGCCACCGGCGCGTGTAGCGATCCCTCCGTGCCTGCGATTGCGAGCGAACTGCCGTCCGCCATCCACCAGATCACCGCCCTCGACTACCGGTGGCCTGGGCAGGTCGGCAGCGGCGACGCACTCGTCGTCGGCGCGTCGGCGTCGGGTGTCCAGATCGCCGACGAACTGCAGGCGAGCGGACGTCAGGTCACGCTCGCAGTCGGCGATCACGTCCGGCTTCCTCGCATCTACCGCGGGCGCGACATCCACTGGTGGATGGATGTAATCGGTCAGCTCGACGAGCGCTACGACGAAGTCGATGACATCGACCGGGCTCGTCGTCTCTCGTCGCTGCAGTTGGTGGGCAGCCCCCAACGGCGCACGCTCGACCTCAACACGCTCACCGCGGCGGGCGTCGAGGTCGTGGGCAAGCTGTCGCGCATCGTGGGCACCACCGCACAGTTCAGCGGCGGTCTCCCCAACCTCGTCGCCAACGCCGACCTGAAGCTCCATCGTCTGTTGAATCGGATCGACGAGTTCGTCGCTGACGGTGCGCTGGGTGACGGACTCGGCGAGCCGATTCGTCCCATCGCGGTTCGGCTGGGCCCGGTGCCGACGGAACTCGGGTTGTCACGATTCCAGACGCTGATCTGGGCAACCGGATATCGGCCCGAGTATCCGTTTCTCCCGGGCGCAGCGTTCGATCAACGCCACCGCCTCGTGCACGACGGTGGTGTTGGATCGATCCCGGGGATCTACTTCCTCGGTCTCCCGTTCATGCGACGCCGCAAGTCTAGCTTCATCGACGGCGTGGGGCCCGATGCCGCCGACATGCTGGCGCGGATACGCCGCCACCTCGACCGGCGCGTTGCCTGACCGGGCCGGCCGACCTACCCGACTGCGCGGGCCAGCAACGCATTGCGCGTCCGTTCGACGATCTCGGCGAGCGGTCGCGCCGCGCCGGCCGCCAGGAGATCGTCGCTGCGCGCCGAGCCCAGCTTCTCGGGAAGTGAGTCGCGGGTCTCGAAGGCGATTGCGCGCAGCGTCGTCATCGACGGCGGTGCGCCGAGGATGGCATGGGCCTCGATCGCCCCCACCGCCTCGGCGGCAATCTCCGGCTGACCGATCCGATCGAGAGCGATCACACAGCGTGACAACGTGTGCCACTGCTGCGACCACTCGCCAGCGCGATACCACAGGTCGACCATGTCGGCCAGGCCGGCGCATCCGGCCACGAGATCACCGCGTTGTACGAGTAGGCCAGAGGCCTCGGTGCGGGCGAATGCACTCATCCAGCGGTTCCCAGCTGAGCGGGCCAACCGGTCCGCCGTGTCGAACGCCTCCAGCGCAGCGACCTCGTCGGACACCGCGGCGAACCCGTCGGCCACCCACGCGGACGCCACGTCGGTCGGGCTGCCCGTCGCTGCTCCAGCCTCCCTCGCCCGTACCGCCAGAGCCCGCCCCTCATCGTGCTCTCCGATCGAACTTCGCGACACCGATGACATGTAGTACGCATGGGCCAGCCGTGACTGATCGCCGGACTCTTGGGCCAACTCGATGTTGCGGGCCCCTTCGACCATCCCGTCGTCGGCCCGCCCGACTGTCCACATGACGTTCGCAAGGACCCGCTCGACCAGACCGCACGGCTCCACCCCGCCAGCCTCCTCCTCGCCCCGAGCTGCGTATGCGAGCTGCAACGCCGTGTCGTACTCGCCGCGAACCCAAGCTCCATAGGCTTGAACCGCAATCATCAACGGATGGAGACGATGGGCGGAACCGTCTGGGATGCTCGCAGCGGCTCCTGCCCACGCAAACGCCTCGTATCGCAGAGCGCGCATGGCGTACTCCCTGATCGAACCGATCAGACCGAAGGCTGTGTCGAAGTCGCCGATCTGCAACGCGAAACGTTGCGCCGCTCGCAAGTCGGCAAAGCCGGCGTCGGCACGAGTGACACCCCGGGCCTCATCGGCGGTTCTGACCTCGTCTTCGACCTGGCGCGCCAGCATCGCGAAGTGGCGAGCGTGCGTCGTGAACAACTCGACGCTCTGGTTGTCGTCCAACCGTCGGCGGGCGTACTCGCGCAATGTCTCCAACAGCTCGTATCGCGTGCCGCCGCTCGCCGGACGGCGGACCGCCAGCATCGAGCGCTCGGTCAAGCGGGTCAGCAGGTCGAGCACATCATCGTCGTGACACACCGCTTCGGCCGCATCCAGATCGAACTGGCCGGCGAAGACCGCCAACGCGGCGAAGAGCCGTTGTTCGTCGCCTCCGAGCAGGTCGTACGACCAACTGATTGCGTCGTGGAGCGTTCGGTGCCGCGGATCGGCTCCCCGACGGACACCCTTCAACAGGCGGAACCTTTCATCGAGACGGGCGGCGATCTCCGTGACGTCGATGGCCCGGGTACGCGCTGCGGCCAGTTCGATGGCGAGCGGGATTCCGTCGAGGCGCCGACAGATCTCGAGCACGGCGGGAGCCGTGGCGGCATCGAGTGTGAAGCGGGGATCCGCCTCCTTCGCCCGTTCGACGAACAGGGCCACCGCAGGCGCCGATGCCAGGTCGAAGGACGCGACGTTCGCTCCGCCGTCGACCGACAACGGTTCCACGGTCCACACATGCTCGCCCGTCACGGCCAAGGGCTCTCGGCTCGTCGCCAGGATGGACACCTCCGGTGCCTCGCGCATGATGCGATGCACCAATCGCGCAACCGGCTCGACGAGATGTTCGCAGTTGTCGAGCACGAGCAGCATGTGACGCGGCCCGAGCATGTCGATGATGGCGTCCTGCGTCGACCCACGCTGGCGGGTGTTGACGTCGAGCGCGGTGGCGAACGCCTCGAAGGTTGCTCCCTCATCGAGAACGGTGACCAGCTCGACGGGATACACACCGTCGCGGTAGTTCGCCCCGATGCTCCTGGCCAGCTCGAAGGCCACAGACGTCTTTCCCACCCCGCCCGTGCCGACCAGCGTCACCAGACGATGTTGGGACGTCTCGTGCACGAGTTGCTCGAGGAGAGCGGCACGGCCGACGAGCGGCTGGACAGCTGCCGGGAGGCTCGAACGAGTCTCCTGCGCAGACGGTCGTTCGTCGTCGGTCGGGTCGTCCATTTTCACGACCTCGGCGATGAACTCGTAGCCCTTGCCGTGCACCGTGCGAATGACTCGCTGGGCGCTGCCGTCATCGCCAACGGCGTGGCGCACCGACTTGATCTGCGTGGTCAAGGCCGATTCACTCACGAACCGATCGCCCCACACGTTGTCGAGCAACTCGTCTTTGAGAACCACATGTCCACGCCGCTCGACCAGGTAGCACAGCAGATCGAAGGCCTGCGGCTCGACGCCCACCGTCCGTCCGTCCCGACGCAGCACCACGCGAGCGGGGTCCAGTTCGCAGTTCCCGAATCGAACTCTCAATGAAACAGACCTTTCGACGTCCGTCGACCCAGTCTTCCAGACGCCGACGACGCTCCTTGGTTCGCTGGGAGAGCAGTCGGGTACTCTCGCCGCCGTGCCGTTGACTTCCGAACAGGACCAACTCGCGATATCGCTCATCCGAGGGCTTGCGATGGATGGCCCGCTCGCGGCCAGCAGCGGGCATCAGGGAACGGCGATGGCACTCGCCCCACTCGGGCACGTGCTCTACAGCCGGGTACTGCGTCACGACCCCGCCGATCCGACGTGGCCCGACCGCGACCGGTTCATCCTGTCCAACGGTCATGCGTCGATCCTGCAATACTCGCTGCTGTATCTGTCGGGCTACGGCCTCGAACTGGACGACCTGCGCCAGTTCCGTCAGTGGAACTCGTCGACGCCCGGGCATCCGGAGGCCGGCCACACCGCTGGCATCGAGGTCACGACCGGTCCACTCGGCCAAGGATTCGCCAACGCAGTCGGCATGGCAATCGCCGAAGCAAATCTCCGAGCGCGCTTCGGAACCGAGGCCCAGGACCACCACACCTTCGTCGTCGCCGGTGACGGGTGCCTGATGGAGGGGATCAGCCACGAGGCCGCCTCGCTGGCCGGGCATCTCGGGCTCGGCAAGCTGATCTGCGTGTTCGACGACAACCTGATCACGATCGACGGACCGACCAACATGTCGACCAACGACGATGTCGCCGAGCGCTTCCGGGCATACAACTGGGATGTCGTCGATCTCGGCGAGATCGCGGACGACCTCGACGGCCTGGAGACTGCTCTCAACGCCGCCAAGCAGACCGATCGGCCATCACTGCTCATTCTGCGCTCACACATCGGGTCGCCTTCGCCCGACCATGTGGACACCCACGGAGCACACGGCAACCCGTTCAGCGCCGCCGACGTCGCACGTACCAAGGCCGTCATGGGCGTTCCCGACGAAGCGTTCTGGGCCCCCGACGATCTCGTCGCCGCCTATCGGACCCACGTCGCTGCGCGCGGTATCGGCGCACGAGGTGCGTGGATTGCGTCGAGTGCTTCGGTCGCCGCAACCGCCGACTGGGATGCCGCGTGGTCGGCGACGGGCACCGACGGGTGGGACGCCGACCTTCCCTCGTACGACATCGGTGAGTCGGTCGCGACCCGCAATGCGATCCAGAAGGCCCTCGACGCCACCTACGATCACCTTCCGGGCCTGATCTCGGGTTCCGCCGACCTGACTGGCAGCAACGGAACCGGTCTCTCGCGTTCGACGGCGTTCACGTCCGACGACCCCGCCGGACGGTACGTCCACTACGGCATCCGCGAACACGCGATGGGCTCGGCCCTCGTCGGGATGGCGCGACACGGGGGCCTCCTGCCGATCGCTGGGACGTTCTTCGTGTTCGCCGACTACATGCGGCCTCCGATCCGCCTCGCGGCGCTCTCGAGCACGAAGTTCTGTTTCGTGTTCACCCACGATTCCGTCGGCGTGGGCGAGGACGGCCCGACCCACCAGCCGGTCGAGCAACTGGCGACGCTTCGAGCCATGCCCAACCTGCACGTGATCCGTCCGGCCGACGGCAACGAGACCATCCAGGCCTGGGCCGACGTCGTGCGCCACGACGGACCGTCGGTGCTCGTCCTGAGCCGCCAGGACATCCGGGTGACGACCGACGGAACCGCCGTCGCGCGCGGCGCTGGAGTCGTGCAGGACTCCGACGATTCACCGCGGGTGGTGTTGGTCGGCACCGGCAGCGAGGTCGAGTTGTGTGTCGACGCCGCTGACGCATTGCGAGAGAACGGCGTTGCGGCTCGAGTGGTGAGCCTGCCGAGCTGGGATCGGTTCGCCCAACAGGACCGGGCATACCGTGACACGATCCTGCCGCCCGGCGTGCCGGTGGTCTCCGTCGAGGCTGCGACCACATTCGGGTGGGAGCGCTACGCCGACGTCAGCATCGGCATCGACCGATTCGGCGCCAGCGCGCCCGGTGCGCTCGTGCTGGACAAGCTCGGCATCAACGTCGAACATGTTGTTCAGACCGCACTCGACCTCATCTCCTGACCAGATCTCCTGACCAGCAACAGCGAAGGATCGACCATGACCTCCCTCAACCGGATCGAAGCACTTCACGACGAGCAGGGTCAGAGTGCGTGGCTCGACAACCTCAAGCGGGGGTACATCACCTCAGGGCGACTGGTGGCGATACGCGACGGCGGCGTGCGCGGTCTCACCTCGAATCCCTCGATCTTCCAGAAGGCGATCCAGGATTCGAGCGACTACGACGAGCAGTTCGCCTCCCTGCGCTCGGATGGAGCGTCGATCGTCGACGACTACTGGTCGCTCGTGATCCGTGACATCCACAG
>JBGTEH010000686.1:0-3368 GCA_041747915.1 Ilumatobacteraceae bacterium | reverse complement strand
GCAAGCCCTTCCCCACCGGCGTGAGCAATCACAAGCGGGGTCGCACTTCGAAACGGGCTCGGCTCGCATGTTGCGACCTCGGTCGCCGAGCACCCGACAAGCGCAGCCGTGCACAGAGCGAGCGCTGGACGCCAGACGGTCATGCGCGCTGCTCGAGCGCGTCTGCGGACCACGTCGTCGATTGGTGTCATGGTCGAACGCTGGCGACGGGGAGGGTCCACTGACGTTCAGCGGTACGAGCGTTCGAGATCGTCGCCGACGTCTCGGTTCGTCTCTTCGTGGACGTAGCACCACGCCCAGCGTTCACCGGGTTCGAACGACTGGATGACCGGGTGGTGGGTGGTGCCGAAGTGCGCCGTGGCGTGGCGATACGGCGACGAGTCACAGCATCCGACGTGGCCACAGGTCATGCACATCCGCAGATGCACCCACCGACTGCCGATCGCGAGGCAGTCCTCGCATCCCTCGGGGGTAGCCGGCTCGGCGACGGACATCGACGACAGGTGTTCACAGGCCATCACCCCATTCTGGCTCAGAATTCACTCGGCCGGGGCTGTGGTACCAACGTTCTGGGTGACGCTCGCCTCGACGGTGAAGTGGTCGACGCGCTCGGGCGCCCACAGGCCCATCACCTGACGCAGGATACCCAACTCGCCGCCGTGGTACGAGGCGTGGTCGGCCATGACCAACACTGTGTGCAGGGGCGTGTGGGTGCTCTCCCACACATGCGGGGCGGCGGTGTACAGATCGAGACCTTCGTCGCGCACGAAACGTTCGACTCGATCGAGGTCAATGCGGTACGCGCCGAGGGTGTCGTTCCACTGCTGCTGCGTCGCCTCGGAGGCGATGGCCGGCCAATAGTCGTCGGGAAAGGTGACCGGCTGATAGGTCGGGCCGAGCAGGTACGCCAGCATGTCGTGCTGACAGAAGCGGACGTGCTCGATGAGGTGCCAGAAGCTGTAGTCGACGTTGGGCGGACGCACGTTGATCGCGTCCATCGGGAAGTCGGCCACTGCTTCGTCGAATGTCTGGTGCGCGTCGCCGACTCGCAGGTTGAAGACCAACGCGTCGCGCACCACATCGTCGGTTGCCGCCATGGTCGAACGATACCGGTGCCGAACACTCACCCTGATCCACCGTGGTCGGCACTGGGAACAAGATTGAACCACGACCTGTTGTCGTCGCTATGGCTACAGCAACCTGGAACGGCTCCGTGATCGCCCAATCCGACGACACCGTCGTGGTCGAAGGGAACCACTACTTCCCGCTCGATTCCGTCGCCGACGGAGTACTCGTTCCCAGCGACCACTCGTCGGTATGCCCGTGGAAGGGAACGGCGAGCTACTCGTCGGTTGCGGTCGACGGCGAGGTGAACGGCAATGCCGCTTGGTTCTACCCGGATCCGAAGGACGCCGCCTCGCAGATCAAGGACCGCGTCGCATTCTGGAAAGGCGTCGTCGTCACCGCCGATTGACCTCGCTGGTCGGTGTCAGAGCGTGCCCGCGTCGAGTGCTGCGAGAACGTCGGCTGCTCGCTCCCTCACCGCTGGGAGGTTCGAGAGTCGGTGCATGCCGGCCAACTGACGGCTCATGCGATGGTTGCCCGCGAGGGCGGTCTCGTTGCGGGCGAGGAAATCCCAGTAGAGGGTGGTGAAGGGGCACGCGTCGTCGCCGACCCGCTTCTTCGGGTCGAAGCGGCACGACCGGCACGAGTCGCTCATCCGATCGAGATACGCACCGCCCGCCGCATACGGCTTGGTGGCCATCTTGCCGCCGTCGGCGTGCAGCGCCATCCCGATCACGTTGGGCAACATCACCCATTCGGCTCCGTCGACGAAACTCGACCACATCCACTCGGTCATCGCCCACGGATCGATCCCTGCGGTCAAGGCGAGATTCCCGAACACCATGAGCCGTTCGATGTGATGCGTGTAGCCATGACGCTCGACGTGCCCGAGAGCCACCGACACGCACTCCATGTCGGTGGATGCGTCCCCGGCGAAAACGGGCGGCAGCGGCCTCGTGGCGCCGAGCGCGTTCGACGACCGATAGTCGGGTCCCCACATCCAGTACACGCCCCACACGTACTCGCGCCAACCCAGCACCTGTCGCACGAACCCTTCGACCGAGTTGAGGGGAGCGACACCGCAGGCCTGCTCGACCGCGTGGACCACCTCAGCGGGGTGGAGCAGGCCGAGGTTCATCGACGACGACAGCACCGAGTGCGACAGCTTCCACTCGCCGGCGAGCATCGCATCCTCGTGCGCCCCGAAGCCGTGGAGTCCGGTCTCGACGAACTCGTTCAGGCGAACGAGTGCCTGGGCCCGCGTCACCGGCCACGTTCCGTCGGGTTCGTCACCCCATGCGTCGGGCGGGAGCGTGGCGATCACGTCGCGGTCGATGTCGTCGAGTTCGAATTGCGTGATCGACGGCCACGAGCGCCCGTCGCGCGGTGGACGCTCACGATTGTCGTGATCGAAGTTCCAACGCCCGCCGACGGGTCGGCTCCCGTCGGGACCCGGTTCCATCAGGATGTCGAGTCTCGTGCGTTGCCATCGGTAGAAGTCCTCCATTCGCAGCGTCGTCCGACTCGCCGCCCAGAGTGCAAATTCCTCGTAGTGGCAGAGGAACTGGTCGTTGCCGACCACCTCCACATCGAGACGCTCGAGTAGCGCCCGTCCGGTCCAGCTCATGGGCTCCATCACCGTCACACCTGCGACGTCGTGATCGCGCCGGTGCGCCGCAAGACCAGCTTCGAGCGTGTCGGCGGTGCGCAGATCGACCTCGAAACCCTCCTCGATCAGTTCCCGGGCGAAGTGCCGCATCGCGGAGAGCACGAGGTGGAGACGCTGGCGGTGCCACCGCTTCGAGCCGATCTTGGTCGCACTTTCGACGATCAAGACCCGGCACTCCCCCGGCACACGACCGGCAAGCGCTCCGGCGTCGCGACGGAGTTGGTCGCCGAGGACCCACACCGTGGGGAGCGGCGCGCTCGACACGGCCGGGTCGATCGCTCGCTCCATCTCAGGCACCGGTCGCGTTCATCGGAGGTCTGCCGACAGTACGACCACGACCGACGCCATGTCGCCCCCGGGTCGCACTGGCTCGAATGGGATCCTTTCATCGAAGCATGGGTGGGATGTTTTCGTACACATGTTGCATTGACTGTACTTTGATGGTACGTTAGTTCTACCGACTCCCCTCCCCACCCAGCCAACAGCTTCGAAGGGAGGAACACCATGAACACCCCGAACGGATCACCAACCGACGGCACAGGCGGTGCCGACGAGTTCGATCTCGACGAGGAACTGAACGTGATCGCCGGGCACCTCAACGCGATGCACGCCCGCCTGGTCGACATCACCGTGA
>JBGTEH010000685.1:0-7726 GCA_041747915.1 Ilumatobacteraceae bacterium | reverse complement strand
CGTGCTCGTGCTCTCGGGTGTTGCGTCGAGAGGTGTGGCGCTGCAGTTCGTCGGTGATCTCGAACAGTTGCGGCCGGGGGTTCGACTTCTCGACGGGACGCAGATCGACGTGGTTCGCACGCTGGCGCTGACCGAGCCGGGAGCCACGGTGGTGGTGCTCGATCTGCGTCGGTACGAGCGGTGGCTGATCGATGCGTTGGCCATGGCGCGCGGTCGCGGAGCGTGGGTCGTGGCGCTCACCGACAACGTGTTGTCGCCGCTTGCATCGGCGGCCGATCGATCCTTCGTCGTCTCGGCCTCGTCGACCGGTCCGTTCGACAGCCACGTCGGCACCCTGGCGCTGCTCAACCTCTTCGTCGTCGAGGTGGCCGCCGCACGGCGTGAGCGCGCGGCTGACCGGCTCGAAGCAATCGAAGCGGCGTGGCGCGACGCGGATGCTCTCACCGACGACGGCAAGTAGCGTCGCCCCGATGAGCGAACTCACGTTGGCCTCCCTGCAGATGGCGATGGTCGACGACGTTGCGGCGAACGTTGCGACAGCGGACCGACTCGTGCGCGAGGCCGCATCGCAGGGAGCGCAGATCATCCTGATCCCGGAACTGTTCGAGGGCCCGTACTTCTGCAAGGACCAAGTTCCCGAGCACTTCGATCGGGCGGTGCCGCTCGACGGTCATCCGACCGTCGCTCATTTCTCCGCCTTGGCCGCCGAGTTGGGAGTGGTGCTCCCGCTGAGCGTGTACGAGCGCGCCGGTCAGGCGTTGTTCAACACCGTTGTCGTCGTCGACGCAGATGGCACAGTGCTCGGCCACTACCGCAAGAGTCACATCCCCGATGGCCCCGGCTACACCGAGAAGTACTACTTCTCGCCCGGCGACACGGGATTTCGAGTGTGGGACACGAGATTCGCCACGATCGGAGTGGGCATCTGCTGGGACCAGTGGTTCCCGGAGTCGGCGCGGTCGATGGCGCTACTCGGTGCCGAGGTGCTCCTCTATCCCACCGCAATCGGCAGCGAGCCGCCCGATCCCACCTGGGATTCGAGTGGTCATTGGCAGCGGGTAATGCAGGGACACGCAGGCGCGAACCTGATGCCTCTGGTGGCCGCGAATCGAGTCGGCCGTGAGGTCGGCCAGACGTGCGAGATCACGTTCTACGGCTCGTCGTTCATCGCCGACAACACCGGCGCGAAGGTTGCCGAGGCCGATCGCGATGGCGAGGCGGTACTCGTCACCTCGTTCGACCGTGAACAGCTCCGAACGCAGCGCGCGGCGTGGGGGCTGTTCCGCGATCGGCGCCCCGAGTTGTACGGGCCGATCGTGACGCTCGACGGCGACCGCGGGATCGGCGCTGCAGGTCGGCCGTGACCCGACTACCGGCCGAATGGGAGCCGCACGCAGGCACCGCGATGTGCTGGCCCGTGCGGGCCGACATGTGGGGTGATCTGCTCGCCGACGCGGAGAGCGCGCATGCCGATGTTGCGAACGCGATCGCCCAGTTCGAGCCGGTGACAATGCTCGCTCCGGCGCGGTCGATCGAGCACGCTGCGGCTCGCTGCGGTCCGGGAGTCGATGTGGTGGAGTTGCCGATCGACGACTCGTGGTTCCGCGACTCCGGGCCCATCTACGTGACCGACGACCAGGGAGCGTTGGTGGCGACCGACTGGCGCTTCAACTCCTGGGGCGACAAGTTCTTTCCGTATGCCGACGACGCTGCGGCGGCCGGGCGCTTTGCGTCGCTGCGTGGCGACCCCGTGCGATCGATCGACATGGTCTTCGAGGGTGGCTCGATCACCGGCGACGGCGACGGCACGCTCGTCACGACCACGCAGTGCCTGATGCACCCGAACCGCAACCCGACGATGACGCAGGTCGAGATCGAAGCGGTGCTGCGTCGTGAACTGGGCGCCGATCGCACGATCTGGTTGCCGCACGGGTTGGCGCTCGACGACGACACCGACGGCCACGTCGACAACATCGCCGCGTTCGCCGCTCCCGGTCGGCTCGTGCTGCAGGGCTGCAACGATCGCAACGAGGACGACTGGCTGCGCCTTGACATCGATCGCCGCGTGGTGCTCGGTGCGCTCGATGCGCAGGGTCGCTCGCTCGACGTCGTGACGGTGCCGGTCCTCCCGTTCGCCGAGATCGACCGGGGAGATGGTCCCGAGCGAGTCGTCGTGCCGTACCTCAACTACTACCTCGGCAACGGCTTCGTCCTCGTGCCGACGTGCGGTCACGGCGCCGACGCCGACATGGTCGCCCTGATCGCCGAGCAGTACCCCGGCCGCGAGGCGATCACCCTCGATGTCGGCGCGATCCTCGCCGCCGGCGGTGGCGGCATCCACTGCATCACCCAACAACTCCCCGCCTGACCCCGAACCCACCCGTTCCCCATACCGAAAAATGCCCTGAGGTGCCCGCCAGGCGGGCTCAATCCCGCACATTTCGGGTTGGGTCGGAGGTTTGCGGGGTGTGGGAGGATGGTCGGCATCGAGTCGGTGCGTGTGGATCAGTGGTTGTGGTCGGTGCGGATGACCAGGACGCGCAGCGACGCGGCCGCGGCGTGTCGGGGCGGACACGTGAAGGTCAACGACAAGCCCGCCAAGCCGGCGACGCCGGTGAAGGTCGGAGATCGGGTCGAGGCGTTCCTCCACGACCGTGAGCGGAGCCTCGAAGTGGCCACGCTGATCGTGAAGCGCGTGGGCGCGACGGTGGCCGTCGATTGTTTCGTCGACCACAGCCCGCCACCTCCTGAGCGCGAGACCGTGATCTTCCAGCGTGATCGCGGTGCGGGTCGCCCCACGAAGCGCGACCGACGTCAGCTCGATCGTCTTCGCGGCCGTGGCTGAACATCACCCGCCGTCGCCACCGATGTCCGTGGACGAGCCGCCCGTCAGGGCCGAGGCGACCCACGAGCACCCGACCGTTCGCGGAGGGCTGGCGCTGTGGACGTTGTTCGTCGGCTTCGCCCTCTTGATGGTCGGCAACGGGCTGAACCTCGCCGTCATGGGCGTGCGCATGGTCGACGAGGGATTCGGCGTACGCACCAGCGGCTGGGTGATGGCGTGCTATTTCGCCGGGTTCCTGCTGGGGCCGCTGCTGGTGGTGCGATGGCTGTCGGGTGTCGGCCACATCCGCGTCTTCGCCAGCTTGGCGTCGGTTGCCTCCTGCATCGTGCTGGTGCAGTTCGTCTGGATCTCGCCACCGACCTGGGCGCTGATGCGACTCGTGTTCGGGTTCTGCATGGCCGGGCTGTACGTCATCGTCGAGTCGTGGTTGAACGATGCGTCGACGCCGAGCAATCGGGGTCGCACGCTCGCCGTCTACATGATCGTCTCGATGGGGGGCCTCGGACTCGGTCAGCTCTTGGTGGCCACCGGCGACCCGAGCGGTGACGGTCTGTTCATCGTGGCGTCGATTCTCGTGTCGATGTCGTTCGTGCCGATTGCCCTGGCTGCGACCACCGACGCTCCACCCGTGCGGGTCTCGCCGCGGGTGCGCGTGCGCGAGTTCGCCCACATCGCGCCGACCGGTCTGGTCGGGATGGTGTTCACCGGCGCCTCGCACGGGATTCTCTTCGGACTGAGCGCTGTCTACGCCACGCGAGCGGGGTTCGGGACGGGCGAGACTGCGTGGTTCCTGGCGCTCCCCTCGCTCGGCGCACTCGTGTTCCAATGGCCCGTCGGGTGGGTGTCCGATCGGGTCCCACGGCGCGGCGTGATCTTCGTGGTCGCCGTCGCTGCTGCATCGATGGCTGTGGCCTTGGCGCTGACGCCAGAGGGCAAGCTGGTGGTGCTTCCGATGATGTTCGTGCTGGGTGGGCTGACGTTTCCTCTCTACTCGCTGCTGCTGTCGCACACGCTCGACCGATCGCCACCAGGCACTGCGATGGGCGCGAGTGGAGCGTCGTTGCGCGTCAACGGCGTCGGTGCCGTGCTCGGGCCGATCATCGCCGGATCAGTGATGGCGTCGCTCGGCGAGACGTCGTTCTACTGGTGTCTCGTGGCAACCCACGGTGCCATCGCGGTGTACGTCGCCTACCGCTTGGTCGTCGAGGACGCACTGCCGGTGAACCGCCAGGGTCCGTTCGTGCCGATGCCGGCCCGAGCAACGGACTTCGCGATCCGCCTCACGTCGCGTCCACTGCGTGCCTCGCGGGCGAAGCTGCGGCGCTGATCGCTGGTTGGTCATCGGTGATCGCTGATCGGTGGCTCGATCGCGCCGGGGGCGGAGTCCCGTGCGTCAGTCGGGGAGAATCGACAGTCGTGCGCCGACCCGATCGGTCGGCCACGACACGTGGAACTCCCGACCTCGCGGAGTCGTCGATTCCTCGATGAGGTCGGCTGGCGCGCCGAACCGCAGCTCGCACGGACCGATCCGTGCGCCGTGTGCGTCGACGGCGCCGTCGGTCACGATGCGCAGGCCCACGCGCCCAGCGCGCGCGACAGCCGTGATCTCGAACAGGTCCTCGGCCGTGCGGTCGCAGTCGACCCAGGCCGTCTCGTCGGGCACCATGACGGCAAAAGCCAACAATCGTGCGGCGCTGTCGACACCGTGGACCGTGAGAGGCGCGTACTGGTCGAGTGACGCGTCGTGCCGTCGACCTCTGTCCCAGCCGATGGCGAGGTCGGGGCGCAGCAGGCTCTGCGCGACCGAGGTACCGAAGCGCTGGACGTGGTGTCGTCCGTCGGTGACAGGGTCGAATCGCAGGTGTGGGCGCAGCGCGGGCGCGACGTGCTCGAGCAACGGCAGGAAGTACAGGTCGTGGACATGAACGGTGTCCGCGTCGATCGGCGACGGCAGCACCCGTTCGGGGGGCTCGCCGGCGACCGAATACAGCAGCCCCGAGAGCGACACGTATCGGGTCGGGTCGAAACCGTACGAGCGGATGTAGGGGCCGCACGACGTGCCGAACCGTGGGTGGTACAGCGCAGAGATCCGCGCACCGATCTGTCGGAGCATGGTCGCGGCGGCGCGAGCGAACGCGTCGGTGGGTGGATGTACGGCCCACAACCCGAGGGCCATCATGTCGATGCCGTCGTACGTGGGTGAGTTGTACTCGTCGACGTCGCCGTACTTCGCGAATCGCCCGACGATCATGTCGACGCGGGCATGCGCAGTTTGGAGCAAGTCGCCATCACCGGTGGCGGCGGCGACGTGACCTTGCAGCCAGGCGTGCATCAGGTTCGGGTTCGTGTACCAGTGAGCGATGCGGTCGACGGGCTCACCGACGACGCAGCGCTCGGCGGCCTCGCTGATGCCGGCTCGGAGGTCGACGGGGAGCACGTTGCTGTACTCCAGCGCACACAGCAAGAGGATGCAGCCGACGAACTGGCGCCAGTTCGGGTCGTAGTGGACCCACTCGACAGCGTCGGCACCCGGCGGGTCGTGCTGCTCGGCCGTCACGCGGAAGGTGCCGCTCCACGGCCAGTCCGACAGCGGGTACTGGAGTGCCAGCACGCTGCGCAGCGCCACGACAGCGCGATCGACGTTGCCGTCCCGGAGGTCGAGGAACGCGCCGAGCGCGGTCTCGCGCACGGCGTGCAGATTCAGCGATGAGATGTCGACTCCGGGCACCACGCCCGGCGCGAGGCGCACCATCGAACGCTCGCCGTCCCACAAACCCTCGTGCAGCGCCCGCAACGAATCGATCGGCGCAACCTGAAACGCTGGGGTCTGACCCCGGCGTTTCATCTCAGCTGAGGCCGACGATGTCGCCGTCGGCGTCGATGTCGATGCGCTGCAGCGCGGGCGTTGCGCCGAGGCCGGGCATGGTGCTCATCGCCCCGCAGATCGGGTACACGAATCCGGCGCCGACCGATGCTCGAACCTCGCGCACCGGCAGCGTCCACCCGGTCGGGGCACCGTGCTTGGTCGGGTCCGACGAGATCGACAGGTGAGTCTTGGCGATGCACACCGGCAGGTTGCCGAAGCCGTTGCGCTCGTAGTTGTCGATCTGTCGTGCGGCGAGCGGCGTGTAGTCGACCCCGTCGGCGCCGTACACCCTCGTGGCAACCGTGTGGATCTTGTCCCGCAACGACATGTCGTCGGGATACAGCACACGGAATTCGCTCGGTTCCTCGGCCGCCTCGGCGACCACGTGGGCCAGCTCCTTGGCCCCTGCACCGCCGTCGACGAAGTGGGTCGACACCGCCGAGCGGGCGCCGAACTCGGCGGCGATCTCCTCGATCGCACGGATGTCGGCGGCGTGATCGCCCGGGAACACATTGATCGCCACGACAGGTGTGCAGCCGTGGATGCGCATGTTCTCCAGCTGCTTGCGTAGGTTGGCGCCGCCCTCGTGGACCTCGTCGGGGTTCTCGGCCAGAAGTGCCTCAGGCAACGGCCGTCCGGCGACGATCGTGTGTCGACCGCTGTGCGCCTTCAGACCGCGCACGGTCGCGACGAGCACTGCCGCGTCCGGAACGAGGCCCGACATCCGACACTTGATGTTGAAGAACCGCTCGGCACCCATGTCGGCGCCGAAGCCCGCTTCGGTGACGAGGTAGTCGCCCATGTGGATGCCGATCAGGTCGGCCACGATCGAGGAGTTGCCGGTGGCAATGTTCCCGAACGGGCCGGCGTGAACGAGTACGGGCGTGTTCTCCAACGTCTGCATCAGGTTCGGCTTGATGGCCTCGCGCAGGATCACCGCCATCGCGCCGGCGACCTTGATGTCGTCGGCGGTCACGGGGTCGCCGGTCTTCGTGTACCCGACGACGGTCCGGCCGAGCCGACGGCGCAGATCCTGCAGATCGCTGCACAGAGCGAGGGTTGCCATCACCTCCGATGCGGCGGTGATGTCGAAGCCGGTCTCGCGCGGCACGCCGTCGAGGCGCGAGCCGAGGCCCGACACCATGTGGCGCAGCGACCGATCGTTGACGTCGATCGAGCGACGCCAGGTGATCTGATGAGGGTCGAGCCTCGAGCTGTTGCCGTGGAACACGTGCGCATCGACCGCCGCCGCACACATGTTGGTCGCCGCCGTGACGGCGTGGACGTCGCCCGTGAGATGGAGGTTGAGCAATTCCATCGGCACCACCTGGCTGTAGCCGCCGCCGGCCGCCCCGCCCTTGATGCCGAAGGTGGGGCCCATCGACGGCTGGCGGATCGCCAACGTGGCGTTCTTGCCGATGTGGCTGAACCCCTGGCTCAAGCCCACCGCCACCGTGGTCTTGCCCTCGCCCAGCGGTGTCGGTGTGATCGCCGACACGACGACGTACTTGGCCGTCGGCCGATCTGCCATCAGTTCCACGGCGCGCAGATCGATCTTGGCCGCGCCCGTTCCGTACGGCTCGAGACACTCCAGCGGGATGCCCGATGCGGCCGCCACGTCGGTCAGAGGCAACAGCTCGGCCGCCCGTGCGATGACGAGGTCGGATGGAAACGTTCCGGCGCCCATGGGTCGCAACTTTCGCACACATGGCCAGGTCCACCACCCGTCCACCGTGCCGATGCACCAAGATGGAGGCGATGCCCACGGGCGGTGACGACCAGGGGAGTGCGACGCTCGCAAACGAGCGCGTGCCGATGCATCGGCGTGTCGGTCGGGTGATCGTCGGTCGAGGCGCAGTGGTTCCGCTCGCGATGGCGCAGGCGTTGGCGGCCGCTGGGGATGCGTTCGTCTCGGTGAGCCTGGCCGGCTCGCTGTTCTTCAACGTCAGCCCCAATGCGTCCCGCGAACAGGTGCTGCTGTACCTCCTCATCACGATGGCGCCGCTCGCCGTTCT
>JBGTEH010000684.1:0-5604 GCA_041747915.1 Ilumatobacteraceae bacterium | reverse complement strand
GCTCGGGCAGCATCGAGATGCCGACTTCGGCCGATCGGTACAGCTCGCGACACCGGTCGATCTCGAAGCGCATCAACTCCACGAACGACGGCGTCACCTGGCGCTTGGTGAGGTCGACACCGAAGCGGTCGCTGTCGTCGAGCGGGATGTACTGACGGCCTCGGTCGAGGTCCTCGTCGATGTCACGCAGAAAGTTGGTGAGCTGGAATGCGTTGCCGAGATCGCGGGCGTGAGGAAGCGCCACGTCGTAGTCGGTGGGCTCGAGGATCGGCAGCATCATCTCGCCGATCACCGCGGCCGAACCGTCCATGTACACGAGCAGGTCGTCCCAGGTGGCGTACGACTCGATCGTCAGGTCCATCGTCATCGACCGCAGAAATCGACGGAATGCCTCACGATCGATGTCGAAGGCACGCACGGTGTGGACAACGGCCTTGAGGACCGGGTCGTCGGATCGACCGACCTCGAGGTCGGCAAAGAACCGGTCGCCGAAGTCCGCCAGGGCGGCGGCGCGCACCTCGGTGGGCACGTCGCGACCGCCCTGCGACGGAATCTCGTCGACGATGTCGTCGGCGTAGCGGGCGAAGGCATACAGCGCGTGGACGTGGTGCTGTTTGACCCTCGGAAGAACCTTCGTCGACCAGTAGTACGTGGTTCCGTGGCGCTTGTTGAACTTGCGGCACAGTTCGTAGCTCTCGTCGAGCGTGACCGGCCCCGTCGGCAAGCTGTGCGTGGTCGGCACCGGGGGGCGGTTGCGGCGCAGCGAGTCGAGCACGCTCATCGGTAGCGCTGCCGTGCGTACTGCGCCACGCGTTCTGCTGCGATCTTGCCCGACACCAGCACCATCGGAACCCCGACGCCCGGCAGCGTCGACGACCCGGTGAACACGAGGCCGGGCACCTTCTTGTTGACGTTGTTCGGCCGGAACGGGCCGGTCTGGAAGAACGTGTGAGCGAGCGCGAACGGCGTCCCCTGCTCCATGCCCATGCGCTCCCAGTCGGTCGGGTCGTAGATCTCCTCGACGACGACGTCGGTCGGATACCCGAGCGAATCGACGCGCTCGCGCAGACTGTCGACGATGGCGTCGCGCTCCTTCGACCAGTCGATCTTTCCGCTGAGGTTCGGTGTTGGTTCCAGGACGTAGATGCTCGAGTGGCCCTCGGGCGCCAGTGAGGGGTCGTCGAGGCTGTGGAGCGTGACGAGCACCGATGGATCGGGCATCCGCACGCCGTCGTCGATGAGCGCCTTGAACGAGCCGTCCCAGTCCTTGCCGAAATGGATGTTGTGGTGCGACGCATCGGCGGGCGGCAGCCCCTTGACGCCGGCGACCCACAGCAGGCACGACGGTGAGTACTTTCCCGTGCGCGCCACCCGGGGTGCTCTGACGCCGGGCAGCAGTTCGCGGTAGGCAACCGGGAGGTCGGGGTTGCACACGACGGCATCGGCGTCGAGGCGTTCGGAACCCTCGATCTCGACGCCGGTGACCGCTCCACCCGAGCGGCGCAGGATTCTGGTCACCGCAGCGTCGTAGCGGATCTCGACACCTGCATCGGCGACCGCCTCGGCGAGACCCGCGGCCATCATGTGCATCCCACCTTCGGGGACGAAGACGCCCTCGACGGAATCCATGTAGGTGATCACGGCGTAGAGCGCGAGCGCCTCGTACGGGGCGAGGCCGGCGTACATCGACTGGAAGCTGAAGATCTGTTGCAGCCGCACGTCGTCGAAGAACGAGGCCACCTTCTTGTCGAGCTTGCCGAAGCCGCCGAGCTTCACCAGTTCGAGGCCGGACTTCCAAGGCTTGATCAGGTCGAGGGGCGAGTCGAAATTTGTGTCGATGAACGAATCCATCTCGGCGCGGTAGAGCTTCTGCAGCCAGTCGCAGAAGTTGCCGAACGACTCGGCCTCCTTGGCGTTGGCGAACTCTCGGATCTCCTGCGTCATCGCCTCGCGACCATGGCGCACGAACAGCGTCGATTCGTCGGCGTACACCGCCCGGTACATCGGATCGACCGGGTTGATCGTGATGTAGTCCTTCATCTCGGCGCCGCAGGCGTTGAAGGCGGCTTCGAGAAGGTTGGGCATCGTCAGCACGGTCGGCCCGTTGTCGAGGCGGAACCCGTCGGACTCGATCATCCCGGCGCGCCCGCCGGGAATCGAGCCCCGCTCGACGATCGTCACTTCGTGACCCGCTCCCACCAGATGAGCGGCAGCCGAGAGCCCACCGAGGCCGGCACCGACGACGACGACCTTCATCAGACGCTCCGCCAGCTCACGTAGTCGGCAAGCGAGGCCAGCTCGGCCTTGGCGAGATCGGCGATCGGTGCGGTGTCGAGCGACGCCACCGCACTCGCCGCCAGGTCAGCGATGTGTCGTTCGAGTTCATCGAGCGCGCCCGTGTCGATGATCGTCTGCTGGATGTCGGCGACGGTCGCATCGTCCATCGCCGGCCGGCCGACGAGGTCGAGAATCGCGCGCTGGGCTGGTGTCGCGGATCGCACTGCTCGCGCCAGCAGCGGCGTCGGTTTGCCTTCGCGGAGGTCGCCGCCCACCGGCTTGCCGGTGACATCGGCGTCGCCGAACGCTCCCATCACGTCGTCGCGCATCTGGAACGCGTCGCCGAGCGGGAGGCCGTACGCGCTGAGCGATGCGAGCAGGCGATCACCACAACTCGGCGCCGCCAACAGCGCACCGAGATGAAGGGGGCGTTCGATCGTGTACTTGCCCGACTTGTAGCGGCAGATCCGTTCGGCCTTGTCGACGTCGCGGATCCCCTGGACTGAACCGACGATGTCGAGGTACTGGCCGATGTTCAGCTCGATGCGCAACTCGTTCCAGATCCGCATCGCCTCGGGCGGCGCGGCCTCCAGGAGGACATCGGCGTACACGAACGCCAGGTCGCCCACCAGGATGGCGACGCCTTCACCGAAACGGCGTGACTCGCCGGCCCATCTGTTGGCAGCGTGCTCGGCGGCGGCCACGGTATGAGTGGTCGGTTGGCCGCGGCGAGTTGCGGCATCGTCCATCACGTCGTCGTGGAACAGCGCGAATGCGTGCATCAGTTCGAACGCGGCACCGGCATCGACGTCGAGTTGATCCTCGGTGCCTCCGCCGGCCGCGACGTATCCCCAGTGGCAGAACGCCGGTCGCAGGCGCTTGCCGCCCGACAACACGAGGCGGCGGATCTCGTCGATCGGCTGAGCGAGGTCGGCGTCGAACGTCGACCAACGGTCGTGTTCGGCGCTCAGCAGCTCGTCCAGTCGAGCCTCGACCCGGTCTGCAATGGACCTCAGACTGGTCGGCACTGATCCTGACATCGTGCAGGCAGGTTACTGCCGCTCGTCGCTGCCTTGCCCTGTCGTGTCGGTGTCGATGCCGGTGTCGATGCCGGTGTCCTCGCTGGTGTCGAGGTCGGCGGTCACCTGTTCGATGCGCAGTTGCGCTGCGGAGATCTTCTCGCGGCAGACCCCGATGAGCGTCGAAGCGCGTGCGACGCGATCGGCGAGGTGGTCGACATCGACGTCGGATCCCTCCAACTCGCGCAAGATGGCGTCGAGTTCGGCGAGTGCGTCGGCATATCCGGGGATCGGGTCAGTCATCGTGGGTCCTGTCGGTGACGGTGGTGGTGATCAGGCCGTCGGCGACGGCGATGGTGAGGGTGTCGTCGGAGCTGACGTCGTCGATCGAGCGAACGACCCGACCGTCGGCGCGCCGAGTGATCGACCAGCCGCGTGCGAGTTGTACGGCGGGGTCGACCGCGCCGACACGAGCAGCGATCACGTCGAGGCGATCGCTGCCTCTCGCGATGATTGTTGCGGCGCGTGTGACGAGTCGGGTCTGCAGGTGGTCGAGACGGCTGTCGGCGCGCTCCAACGCCCCTGGTGCCGTACGTGCGAGAGCGTGGAGGCGCAGTGCGAGGCGTTCGTCTGCCCGCTCGACTGCCGCGTGCGTGCGCCGAGCGATGCGGTGCGCGGTCGCCGACAGGTCGGTGGAGGCGGCGGTGAGGGCGACGTCGCTGTGACGCACGATCGCGGCGAAGGCCGCCTCCGTGTCGGCGACATAGCGCGCTGCACGATCGATCAGTTCGCCGGCGCACGCGGTGGGTGTCTTGAGCATCGTGTGAGCGACATCGTCGGCCACACTGCGATCGACTTCGTGACCGAGCCCAGTGAGCACCGGCACCGGCGACAGAGCGATCGCACGTGCGATCTGCTCGGCGTCGAACACGGCGAGTTCGTTACGCGCGCCGCCGCCGCGGATCACGACGATGGCGTCGAGGTCAGCGCGTCGACCGAGAGTGGTGATCGCCGAGGCGATCGACTGCTCGGCGGCGGTGCCCTGAACACGGGTGTCGATCACACTCAGCTGGAAGCCCAGCGCGCTTCGTTGCAGCTCGTCGTGGAAGTCGTGCCATGCCGCCGTGCCCACACTTGCAACGACGCCGATGCGCAGCGCGATGTTCGACAGGCGCCGCTGCTTGTTGGCATCGAGCAGGCCCTCGGCGACGAGTCGCCGCACCACTTCGTCACGCGATTGGGCAATGTCGCCGATCGTGTAGCGCGGGTCGATCCCGGTCATCTTCAAGCCGATGCGGCCGTTGGGTGCGTAGTAGTCGAGGTATCCGAACACCCTCACCTTCATGCCGTCGCCGAGGCGCAGTCGGTTCTTCTGGAGAAGCGGTCGCAGTCGCATCCTCGACGGTGCGAAGAACTGCACGTGGAGCACGGCTTTGCCGCGACCGTTGCCTTCGTCGGCGTCGTCGACGAGTGAGAAGTAGGCATGCGGCCCTCGGTCGCTCCAGCCGGTGATCTCGCCGCGTACCCACACCCCGTCGCTGAACCCGCGTCGCAACGCGTCGTTGATGGCGTCGGCCAATTCACCGACCGAGTACGTCGGGTTGGCGGCGTCGTCGAGTTCGGTGTCACCGAAGTCGAACGCAGGCTGGCTCACGGGCCCGATTCAATCAGGCCGTTGACGAACCGTCATGCGCCGAGCATGCGGATCGCGCCGCCCGGAGGCGTCTCGGTGTCGTCATCGGCGGCATCGTCGGGATCGATGACCGCGAAGAGTTCCCCGTCGACGGGGAGATTGCGTTGCACGCGCAGTTCGTCGAGTTGACGCAGCGGCCGCTCGAGCTGGCGACGGCGGGGTCCGGTGAGCTGCTCGAACGCGCGGTCGACCTGGTCGAACTTCTTCTTGACCGAGTCGACCTGGTCGTTGTACTTGCGCCACTGGGCCGAGAACGTGCCGAGCAACTGCAGGATTTCGTCGCTCGTCTGCTCGATCATGAAGTTGTCGAAGGCCTGGCGGATCACCCCGAGGAACGCGAACAGGGTGAGCGGCGAACACAGCACGACCTTCTGGCCCATCGCCTCGTCGAGGAGTGCGGCGTCGTGCTCGTGGATGAACCCGGTGAGCTGCTCGTTCGGCAGGAACAACAGCACGTAGTCGACCGACGGCTGATCGCTCTCGCCCGAGTAGTCGCGCTTGGCGAGCTCGCGAACGCGCAACCGCACATCTTGGAGGAACCGCTTGAGGTGCATCTCGCGCTCGGCGTTGGTGTCGACCTCGAGGTACCGCAGGTACGACGACATCGGAAACTTC
>JBGTEH010000683.1:0-8296 GCA_041747915.1 Ilumatobacteraceae bacterium | reverse complement strand
GGAAGCCCGCGTGGAGGGTCGCCTGGTCACCGCCGACGGTGTCGAAACGGTGCTGACGCGGGTGATTCCGACATCGGGCCGATCGCGGGCGTACGTCAACGGGCGACTCGCCACCGTGTCGTCGCTCGCCGAGCATGCGGCGGACGCCGTCGATCTGCACGGCCAGCACGCCCATCAGTCTCTGTTGTCGACGTCCACACAGCGCGCAGCGCTCGACGACTACGGCAACATCGACCTCGCGCCGTTGCGTGCGGCCCGCGCTCGCCTGACGGAGATCGACGCGGAACTCGCCGCGCTCGGTGGCGACGATCGGGCCCGGGCGCGCGAGATCGACCTCCTGCGCTTCCAGGTCGACGAACTCGATGCGGCCGGTGTCGTCGATGCCTCCGAGGACGATCGACTCGACGCTGAAGAGTCCGTGTTGGCCGACGCCACCGCTCATCGCGAGGCGGCGAACGAAGCGGTTGCGGCGATCACCAACGACGGCGCGGCACGCGACGACGTTGCACACGCGCTCGGAGCGCTCGAAGGGCGGACGCCGTTCGCCGACCAGATCCGGCGACTGCGCGATGTGCTCGCCGAACTCGATGACATCGCAGGCGAGACCCGCGTACTCGGTGAGCAGATCGACGAGGCACCCGAGCGGCTCGCCGAGATCCGTGAGCGGCGCCAGGTGCTCACGACCCTCCGTCGAAAGTACGGAGACGATCTCGGTGCGGTGATGGCGTTCCATCGCGAATGCGCCGACCGGCTGGGCGAACTCGAGCGCTTCGACGAGCGCGCCGTCGAACTCGACGAGGCGCGAGCCGACGCGCTCGAGGCCGAGCGACGAGCGGCAGCGGCCGTGGGACTGCGCCGACGCGACGTCGGTCCTGCTCTGGCATCGGCGGTCGAAGCCGAGCTCCGACGATTGGCGATGCCCCATGCGTCGATCGGTGTCGAGGTCGGTGACCACATCGACGATCACCCCGGCGACCGGGTGCAGTTCCTGCTGGCGGCCAACCCCGGATCGCCGTTGCTGCCTCTGACGCGCGTGGCCTCCGGTGGCGAGTTGGCCCGGGCGATGCTCGCATTGAGACTCGTCCTGTCGCGGGCTGCGACGAACGGTGACGGGCCCCGCACGCTGGTGTTCGACGAGGTCGACGCCGGCATCGGCGGGGCCGCCGCGCAGACCATCGGCGACGCGTTGGCCGCGCTTGCTCGGTCGCATCAGGTACTGGTGGTCACGCATCTCGCCCAGGTCGCCGCATCGGCTGAAGCTCAGATCTCGGTGACCAAGACCGTGTACGACGGCGAGACCCGTGCACACGCGGCCTACATCGATGGTGACGACCGCGTGTCCGAGGTGGCGCGCATGCTGTCGGGGTCGAGCACGGAGTCGGCCCTCGAACACGCCCGCGAGCTGCTCGATCGCTGATCGTTTCCGACGCTGACGGAGAATGCCGAGCGGGATTCCACGGGCTGGGCGCGATGCGAGGTATGGTGATCTCCCGTCGTGGTGTCGTGCCGACATCGGCGATCGAGATGATCAAGACGGAGGATCCGGTACATGCCGAAGCACATTTTCGTGACGGGAGGCGTTGCCAGCTCGCTGGGCAAGGGTTTGACTGCGTCGTCGCTCGGTCGACTGCTGAAGTTACGGGGCCTTCGCGTGACCCTGCAAAAGCTGGATCCGTACATCAACATCGATCCCGGCACGATGAATCCGTTCGAGCACGGCGAGGTCTTCGTCACCGATGACGGCGGCGAGACCGATCTCGATCTGGGTCACTACGAGCGCTTCATCGACGAGAATCTGTCACGCAACTCCAACGCCACGACCGGCTCGATCTACCAGGCGGTGCTCGCCGCCGAGCGTCGCGGTGACTACCTCGGCAAGACAGTGCAGGTGATCCCGCACATCACCGACGAGATCAAGCGCCGCGTCCAACGTGTCGCGCACGACGATGTCGACGTCGTGATCACCGAGGTCGGCGGCACCGTGGGCGACATCGAGATCCTCCCGTTCCTCGAGGCGATTCGCCAGTTCCGCAACATGGTCGGACGCGACAACGTCTGCTACATCCATGTCACGCTGGTGCCGTTCATCGGCCCGTCGGGAGAGCAGAAGACCAAGCCGACACAGCATTCGGTGACCGAGCTGCGCAGTCGAGGAATCCAACCCGACGTGATCGTGTGTCGCAGCGAGGAGCCTCTGTCGGATGATCTGAAGCGCAAGATCTCGAGCCTCTGCGACGTCGAGGAGCGAGCGGTCGTCAACGCCGCGGATGCCAAGAACATCTACGAGCTGCCACTGATCCTGCACGATGAGGGCCTCGACGACTACGTGTGCGGCGTCCTTCGCCTCGACGGCGAACCGGACCTGACGTACTGGGAACAGTTCGTCACCAAGGTCGAAGCGGCCACCATCCCGGTGCGCATCGGTCTGATCGGCAAGTACATCGAACTGCCCGACGCGTACCTGTCGGTCGTCGAGAGTCTCAAGCACGCCGGATTCCACCATGGCGCCGACGTCGAGATCGTGTGGATCCAGTCCGAGACGGTCGAGGGGCTGCTCGCGGCCGGTCAGCTCGATCATCTCGACGGCATCGTGATCCCCGGCGGCTTCGGGTATCGAGGGGTCGAGGGCAAGATCGCAGCAGCGCGCTACGCCCGCGAGGAGGGCGTTCCGTGCCTCGGGCTGTGCCTGGGTCTGCAGACGATGGTCATCGAGTTCGCCCGTGACGTCGTGGGCCTGATCGACGCCAACTCGACCGAGTTCGATCCGACGACGCACCATCCCGTGATCGACCTGATGCTCGAGCAGCGCGGCATCGAGGACAAGGGCGGCACGATGCGCCTCGGCGCATACTACGCCGTGCTTGCGTCGGGCTCGCAGGTGGCCAATGCGTACGGCGATCCGGTCGTGAGCGAGCGGCATCGGCACCGCTACGAGTTCAACGAGCGGTACCGGGGTCAGCTCGAAGACGCCGGGATGTGGTGCTCAGGCACGTCACCCGACAACCGTCTCGTGGAGTTCATCGAGCTTCCCGGCCACCCGTTCTGGGTCGGTACGCAGGCCCACCCCGAGTTCAAGAGCCGACCCGACCGCCCGCACCCGCTGTTCCGTGAACTCGTCGCAGCAGCGATGAACCGGCGGTCGGCCGGCCAGCCGCCGATGCTTCCGGAGCCCAGCATCGGCGACCATGTGGAATCGTCGCTGTCGACGTGAACGACGACGCCGCGTTCCGCCGGCTCTCGGAGTCCATCATCCACGAGGGCCACGTTTGGAACCTGGCCGTTGCCGAGTTCGAGGCACCGGACGGCACGACGTTCCGCCGCGACATCGTCCGCTCGCCGGGAGCCGTCGGCGTCGTCCCGCTCGTCTTCGATGCCGAGGGCAACGCATCGGTGGTGCTGGTGTCGCAGTACCGCCCGCCCTACGAGCGCTCGGTGATCGAGATTCCCGCCGGGATGCGTGACATCGACGGGGAGAATGCCGAAGACGTCGCCAGACGCGAGTTGATCGAGGAGGCCGGTCTCGAGGCTGACAGGTTGGAGCTGCTGACCGAGATCCTGCCCTCGCCCGGTATGACCGATTCGGTGACGACGCTGTATGTGGCCACCGGGTGCACCCCGGTTCCCCACGATCGTCACGGACCGGAGGAGGAGTACATGGAGGTGATCCACGTTCCGCTCGCCGAGGCGGTCGCGATGATCGAGCGGGGCGAGATCGTCGACGCCAAGTCGGTCGTTGCGCTGTTGCTGACCGAGCGTCGCCTGCGCGCCGCCGACAACGGCGCACGCTGAAGCGGGTCGATCTGGCGATGCTGCCGCTGGAGGTCGAGGAGTTCCTGTCGTGGATGCTGGCCGAGAAGGGCCGGACACCGAACACCCTGGCGGCCTATCGCCGCGACCTCGTTGCGTACTGCGACTGGCTCGACGCACACGGGTCGACGGTTCTCGACGTGGATCGGGCCCAGTTGGTTGCCTTCGTGGGCGAGCGTCGTGCGAGCGGTGCCGCGACGTCGTCGATCGCCCGCCACCTGGCAGCCATCAGGATGCTGCACCGGTACCTGTCGATCGAGGGCGAACGACGCGACGATCCTGCGGGCGACCTCGAAGGGGTACGGGTACCTGCCGGCATTCCCAAACCGCTGAGCGAGGCGCAGGTGACCAGCCTCGTCGACGCGGTGGTGGTGCACGATCCCGTTCATCACCGCGATCTGGCGCTGATCGAACTGCTCTACGCGACCGGAGCGCGGATCTCCGAGGTGGTGGGCCTGTCGATCGGCGAGATCGATCTCGACGCACGCCTGGTGAGGCTGTACGGCAAGGGCCGCAAAGAACGCATCGTGCCGTTCGGGTCGGGAGCAGCTGACGCACTCGACGGATGGTTCTCGCCCGCAGGGAGGGCACGAATGGTGCCCGATCCGTGGCGCTCTCGCGGCGATGCCGAGGCGGTCTTCCTCAACGTTCGCGGAGCCCGCTTGAGCCGTCAGGCGGCATGGTCGGTGATCAAGAAGTACGGGGCGCGCGCCGGGATCGGCTCCGAATTGTCACCCCACGTCTTGCGGCACTCGTGCGCCACGCACCTGCTCGACCACGGCGCCGATCTGCGCGTCGTGCAGGAGATGCTCGGTCACGCGTCGATCTCGACCACGCAGATCTACACCAAGGTGAGCCAGGAGCGGTTGTGGGAGGTCTACCGATCTGCCCATCCGCGCGCCACACTGAGTCGGTGAGCACCAGCAATCCGGCGACCGCGGCCTGGCACCTCGCAGCGCGCTTCGTCACGTCGCTGGCGCCCACGCCTCCTTCGGTCGCCGACGAGGTGTGGGTCGATGACCATCTGCTGGCGGGCGAGCGGTCACTGTGGGTGCAGTTGTCGAACCAGGACCGCCGCCACAGCGCCGCCGTGGCGCGTCGGTTCGTGGCCGAGCGGCCGAATGCGACCAGAGCCGAGGTCGCCGGAGCGATCCTGCACGACGTCGGCAAGATCGAGTGCGGTCTCGGCACGTTCGGCCGGGTGGCGGCCACGCTCGTCGGTCCGCGGTCGACCGCGTTCCGGGCGTATCACGACCACGAGGCGATCGGCGCCGACATGGCTCGAGCGGCGGGATCCGACGCTGACACGATCGAACTGATCGCTCAGCGCGGCCCCGCGTTCGCCGCGCTCGAGGCCTCCGACCACGCCTGAAACGTGCGAATGCGTGAACAAATGGGCCGCTCAGCGCCCCATTTGTTCACGCATTCGGGTTTGCGAGGGGTGCGAGCTCAGGCGGGGAGGAGACCGATGTTGGTCTGGGCACGTTCGAGGGTGACGCTGGCGACTTCGCGGGCCTTGTCGGCGCCGACGCGCAGCAGGCGGGCAAGCTCACCCGGGTCGTTCATCAGCTCCTGATAGCGCGTTCGAATCGGGTCGAGCACCGCCAAAACAGCTTCACCCGTGGCGACCTTGAGCGCGCCGTACTGTTGGTAGTCGTCCGCAACAGCCTGCGGGGTGCTCCCGATGACCGCCGCATGGATCTCGAGCAGATTGGCGACCCCCGGCTTCTCGGCGCGGTCGTATCGCACTGCATCGTCGCCGGTGTCGGAGTCGGTGACGGCGCGCTTGAACTTCTTCATCACAGTGCTCGGGTCGTCGACGAGATAGACGCATCCGGTCTCGGAGTCGTCGGACTTCGACATCTTCGATGTCGGATCCTGAAGGCTCATCACACGGGCGCCGACCGCCGGCGTGACGGCTTCGGGCACCACGAACGTCTCGCCGAAGCGGTGGTTGAAACGGATCGCCACATCTCGGGTGATCTCCACATGCTGGCGCTGATCGTCGCCGACGGGCACCTCGTTGGCGTCATAGAGCACGATGTCGGCGGCCTGGAGCGCCGGATAGGTGAAGAGCCCGGCGGAGATGAACTGTTGCTCGCGCCGCGACGACTTGTCCTTGAATTGCGTCATCCGTGAGAGCTCGCCGAAGCTCACCGTGCACTCCATGATCCAGCCGAGTTGGCTGTGCTCGGGAACGTGGCTCTGCACGAACACGGTCGCCACGTGGGGATCGAGCCCGATCGCAAAGAACATCGCCGCGAGGGCCATCGTCTGGCGACCGATCACATCGGGTTGCTCGATCACGGTGAGGGCGTGCAGGTCGACGATTCCGTGGAATGCATCACACGTGTGCTGGTTGGTCACCCAGGGGCGCAGCGCACCCAGGTAGTTGCCGAGGTGGACATCACCGGTGGGCTGCATGCACGACAGCACGCGTGTCGTGGTCTCGAGGTCGGTCACGGGCGCCGACGATACCCCGTTGTGCCCGTGGCGCTCCGGTAGGTTGGGAGTCGATGGCCATGGACGTCTCCACACCCGTGTACGAGGGCCCGTTCGACATGCTCTTGCAGCTGATCCTGCGCGAACAGGTCGACATCTACGAAGTGAATCTCTCCAACATCGTCGACGCGTACCTGGTGGAGATCGAACGGATGCAGTTGCTCGATCTCGACGTGGCGACCGGTTTCCTGCTCATCGCCGCCACGTTGGTCGAGTTGAAGTCCCGACGGCTGCTCCCGAACATGGCCGACATGGATCTCGACGACGAATTGGCACTGTGGGAAGAGCGTGACCTGCTGCTCGCTCGGCTGCTCGAGGCCAAGACGTTCAAGGATGTGGCGCGCGTGTTCGCGCGATTGGCCGACGACGCAGATCTCTCGTTTCCGCGCCTCGTGGGCCCCGACGAGCGCTTTGCCGCCGTGGTGCCCGACATGCTCGAAGGAACCAGTGTCGCCAGCCTGCGAAATGCCGCCATCCGCGCGCTGACGCCCAAGCCGGTGCCCGTCGTCGACCTCTACCACGTCAACCCGATCACGACGACGGTGGCCGATGCCGTCGCCGAACTCCTCGATGAGCTCCCCCGGGCCGGCCGGATCACCTTTCGCCGTCTGACCGCATCGTTCGCCGAGCGCGTCGAGGTGATCATCCGGTTCCTCGCCGTGCTCGAGCTCTACAAGCAAGGGGCGGTCGAACTCGATCAGCCCGAGCGGTTCGGCGACATCGAGATCGTGTGGACTGCCGACGGCGAATTCGACACGGAGTCGATCCTCATCGACGCGTACGAGGGGTGAGCGCCGTGTCCGATGACCTCCTCGACGAGCGCGTCGTGGCCCACAAGCGAGCGATCGAGGCAATCGTGCTGGTCGCTCACGATCCCGTGCCCGCCGACCTGCTCGCACAGCTGCTCGAAGAGCCGACATCGATGGTCGAGCAATGGTGTGAGGAACTCGCCGCGACCTATGTCGCCGGCGGCCTCGGCTTCGAGTTGATCCACATCGCCGGCGGATGGCGATACCAGACGGCATCGGATCTGACGCCGTACGTCGAGCGATTCCTGCTCCACGACCAACGCGCTCGGCTGTCGGGGGCCGCGCTCGAGACGCTGGCGATCATCGCCTACAAGCAACCGATCTCGCGCGGCCAGATCGCATCGATTCGCGGTGTCGATCCCGATGGCGTGATCCGCACGCTGCAGGCGCGCGGCTACATCGACGAGGTCGGCCGTGACGGCGGCCCGGGCCAAGCGGTTCTGTTCGGGACCACTGCGATGTTCCTCGAGAAGCTCGGTCTGGCGACGACCGACGACCTTCCGCCGATCGCCGAATTCATCCCGAGCGCGGAGGTGATCGAGGCGCTCGAGACGGGTCTGCGAATCACGCCGATCATCGACGTGTCGACCGAAGCGCCCGCCGATCCGACACACGATCCGTGACCGATCGACCGCCCGAGCCGCCGCTGTGGGAGCAGATGGCTGCGGCCAGTGCCGCGCTGCCGCAGGGCGAACGCCTGCAGAAGGTGCTCGCGGCCACCGGGTACGGCAGTCGTCGGGTCTGTGAAGACCTGATCGCGGCGGGGAGGGTCACGGTCAACGGCACCGTTGCAGTGCTGGGACGTCGAGTCGAGCCCGACGTGGATCGTGTCGAAGTCGACGGCGCACCGATCGGCGTCAGGCCCGGACTCGTGTACTACCTGCTCAACAAGCCGGTCGGGGTCATCACGACAGCGCGTGACACGCACGGCCGCCGAACAGTGCTCGACCTCGTCCCTCGCGAGCCACGGGTGTTCTCGATCGGGCGACTCGATGTCGACACCGAGGGATTGCTGCTGTTGACCAACGACGGTCAGCTCGCCAACCGCATCGCCCACCCCTCGCACGGCATCGAGAAGGAGTACCTCGTCGAGGTCGACGGCGGACGAGCCTCGCCCGGCGCGTTGCGGTCGTTGCGTGAGGGCGTCGTGCTCGACGACGGCACCACCTCGCCGGCGC
>JBGTEH010000682.1:0-13077 GCA_041747915.1 Ilumatobacteraceae bacterium | reverse complement strand
TCGGCCTTGAACTCATCGCTGAACTTGCGTCGATTCCGACGCTCACTCGTGTTTGACATGGACACTCCACTCCGGGCTCACGCCCTCAAGGTAGGTGTCCGTCAGACCGGGGCAACCTCAGAAAGTGTGGCGCAACAGTGGGGCTTCGCACTGGGCGCGTCGTTCGTCGCTGGCGGCGAGATTCATGCGTGTCGAAGTGTGCGTGTGTCGCAACGAGCGCGTCGATGAGAGTTCTGTGACCCTCAAGTGAAGCCAATCGCGGAGGCCGCTGGTGCCGTGGTCGTCGTGGACGATCACCGGGACATTGCTGCTACCCGCAATGCCGGCATCGCTGAGCGATGCGTAGTGCCGTGTTTGTTGGATGGATTGTTGGATTTTCTCGTGGGCGGGCCGGCGCTCGATCAGCTCGACTGCTGACGGCGGAGCAGCTCGTTCAGTTCGAGCAGCGCATCACGGTCCTTGCCACGCCCGGCGAACTCCTTTGACGCAACGATGTCGTCGAGCGATGCCAACAAGACCATGAGGTCGCCGACCTCGTAGCCCACCGCACGCGCCGAGAGGTCGACGAAGTCATGTCGACCACCGTCGCGATCGCGCAGCTCGACAAGGAGGTCGAGCGGTCCGGCGTCGGTCATCCACGTCGACGATCCGAAGTTCAGCAGCGTCTCGGCATCGATCGTCACGGGCAAGCTGCGGGCTTCCTCGTCGGACATCCCGCCCACTCGCAAACGGCCGTCCAACTCGACGAGCGCTGCTGCCATCCGTTCGAGGTTCTCTCCACCGTCGTGTTCGGAACACAGTCGACGTCGGAGGTCTGACGCTCCTCACCGTGAGCCCGAGCCGCCAAGCCACCCACGAGCAGATACTCCACGCCGTGTCGGTTGAGCGTCTCGAGGACCCGATCAGGATCGAATGGGTCGCTCGACGCGTCAGCCACGAGCCGCAGCTGAGGTGCGCTTCGCGTTGATCTCGTCGAGGAACGGAATCACCTTGTCGGGCGTGTCGAGCCGTCGCCCATCGCGAGTAATCGAAACGTCGTCGTCTGTTGGCGGCCGATCCCCAGCGAGATCCCGAGCGCTTTCGCAGCGACCGACAGCACGGGCTTGCATGAGCACATCGTACTCGAACCTGCTCAGCCCGCAGACGGCTTCGACCGCGAGGCCGGATCGCCGTCTCGGATCAGCAGGGGAAACCGAGTGAACCAACGGCGGCGGACCTTGGGTCACGACGGCGACGCGGGCGACGTGGGTGGCCCGCATCGATTGGTCAGCGATCGCAAGCTCCTGCGGACGTTTGAGGAACCCACGGCTCCGTGAATATCGGGTGCCCACGCTTGGGCCGTTCCCGAGTGCGTCGGTGATCCGCTCGGCGGTGAATACGTGCGCAGTCATCGGGTGCCTGCGAGCACTCATGGGACCGAACGCAGTAGTCGCTTGAGAAACTTCGCCATAGGTGGTCGCGATTTGCGCGGCAATACCGAGTCACAGGTGATCGTTGAGCGCAGTGTTCACCGAGAGTTCGCTTCAGGTTCGTCTCACCGTTCGAGTTCGATGAGAGTCTGGACGGTGATGCGTTGGGTGACGATGGCGATCGCGGTGGTTGCGATATCGGGTTGCGGCTCGACGCCCGAGTCGATCGCGGGTCCGGGTGGAACGATTCCGGCCGCTGTATCGGCGTTCACGGAAGTGATCACGGTGTCGGCCGACTCGGAACTGGCGAGGATGCTCGAGCCGGTGGCATCGGCGGAGCTGGTGAGCACGGTCGATGGTCTCGAGTTCGCGGCAGGGCCTGCTTCGATGTGGACGATGCCGCCGGAGTCGTCCATCGATGACGAGATCGGGCGTCTGGCAGAGGTACTCAGTGTGACCGGCGAGGTTCGCTCAGTGTCGGCGATGGGATCGCCCACGGCGGAGTCCAGCGGGGCCGAGTTGCTGGTCATCGTTGGCGCGGCGCCGTGGTGGAGTTTGCAGCGTTCGGAGGCGTCGCTGATCGAGTCGGGTGCGATTCCGTGTCCCACGGTTGCCTTCGATGCTCCGAACGCCGGGCAGTGCGCGAACGGTGCCGTGCCGGGAGCAGTTGCGCCCGCAGGCGATGACGTGGTGGCAGCGACAATCGGCGAGGTGATGTCGACCCTCGGTGTGGACACCTACGATTACGACACCAGCGTGTACGGCGACTTCACCGACGTCGCCGTCGAGTTCAGCCCGGACAGAGTCCGTTCCGATGTGCAATGGCAGATCGGCATCGCACACACCGGCGAGATCGCAACCGGTTCGGGACCGTTACGCGCGCCGGTCATCGCCGGTGAGGTGATGACGGTCGGCCTCGACGAGGCAATGCTGCGACTGAGCCGCGTGGTGCCGGGTCTTCCCGTGCAAGTCGTGGCTCCGCCGACCACGACCATCGCCGTCGCGACCCCTGACAGCAACAACATCGCGGTCCCGACCGCTCCACCGGCGACAGCTCCGCCGCCTCCAGTAGTACTGCCGACGATTGAGTCGGTCGAGCCGGCACTTGCATCGGTGTGGGACACCTCGAACCGGCTGTGGCTGGTACCGGCCCTGATCGTGCGCGGCGACGCCGGTTTCACCACCACGGTGCCCATCATCAGCGCAGACTCCGTGCGCGTCGTCGACCCGTCGTCGATCGACGTTCCGGTGCGCACCGGTCCACCACTCACGCTTCCGGTACCGCTACCAACCGCGGCGCCGCTGCCTCCGATATCGGGTCCGGGAGCAACCGGACTGCCGACCACGACCGCCGCAGGCCGGGTGCCATCCGCCGACACTGTCCCTGTCCGCACGCTGCCGGTTGCTCCCCAGCCTGAAGCGTTGGGCGACGCCGTCTTGCAGTCGTACGAAACCGAGCTCAACGCCGTCATCGTCGGTCTCTCGATAGATGATGCATCAGCTCGACTGACCGACGCTGGATGGACAGTCCGCACCATCGCGATCGACGACACAACCCAAACAGTCACCGCCGAGGGTCAAGTCGACCGAGTCACAATCCAACACCGCAACGGAATCATCGTCGCAGTCACCGTCGGCTGACACCAGTTCCGCCCCCTCCCCCCACGTCACCATCGTCGACGCCGGCCATCTCCGTGCCAACGGAGACCCCGACACCGCCGGCTCTCACGCATCGCGACCGACAATGACCGCCGCTGGGTGAGGTTCGCGGGGCAATGATTGCGCGATCAAGCGAATCCACCGCTGCAGTCGACCTCCGGCGGTTGGTCCCCGGCGCGTTTGAGGTCATCGGGCGGCTGCTGCATCTTGTCGAGGTTCCTCTGACCCTTGGTACTCGCCCAGAAGAGTCGATCACGGCCGAGCGCTTGTGCATCGATGCGCGCATGGAACCAAACCTATTGACGAGGGTTTCGGGGGGAGTCCTCCCGAGGGACGATCTGCATCGATGCGGCGAGGCCGTCGAGGATGAGATCCAATCCGAACTCGAACTCGTCGGAGTAGCTGTAGCCGACTCGCACAACGTATTCAGTGGCCAGTTCGGCGAAATGCGGATACGTCACTGCGAAGTCTGCGGGCACCATCGAATCGAGCACCTCGCCGAGGTCGTCTCCGTCAGCGAACGGCAGATTCACCTCCTGGAGGACGAACCCGTAGATGTAGCTGTCGAGCAACGAGAACGCATGTGCCGACATCTCGACTGAGAAGCCTGCGTTCCGGCAGCATCCGATGACCGCATCGTGGTGGCGCAGCGTGGCGGGACCCGGTGCGCGACGCGACTCCATGAGGCCGATCGCCCACGGGTGTCGAACGAAAACGGCGCGCAGCGAACGCGCCCGCCGGCGCATGGCGGTCGGCCAGTCGACGTCGCCGGAGGGGAGCTCGATCTCGGCGAAGACCAGGTCGACCATGCCGTCGAGGATGTCGTCCTTGTTTGCCACGTGGTGATACAGCGACATTGCCTCCACACCGAGCGCCTGGGCGAGGTTGCGCATCGTCAACGCTGCGATCCCTCCAGCGTCAGCAGTTTCGATCGCCGCGACGAGCGCCCGCTGACGATTGAGCGGAACACCTGGTGACTTTCGCGTGCTGTTCGGTTCGGCCACAGCGGCTTCTCCCGGTTCAATCGATGACTATTGGTTGTCAACCTTACAACGTACGACTAGTCTGCTCCCAACCTTACGACGTACGAGTTGACCGATGATCTTCGGATCGACGCACAGGAGGAATGAACGAACGTGGAAGCATCATCACGACCCGACGGCGCGATCGCAGATCCGACCACGGGCTCCGGCCGAGACATGTGGGCCGTCGTGCAGCGCGAGTACGGCACTGCGGACAAGCTGCGCGTGGAACGCATCGACCGTCCGGTGATCGCAGCGGGCGAGGTACTTGTCGCAGTCCGCGCCGCTGGCCTCGACCGTGGCACGTGGCATCTGATGACGGGCGTGCCCTACGGGGCGCGGCTTGCGTTCGGTTTGCGGTCTCCCAAGAACCCGGTCCCCGGCATCGACCTTGCCGGAGTCGTCGCAGACGTCGGATCGTCGGTCACCCGATTCCAGATCGGTGACGAGGTCTACGGCGTTGGCAAAGGGACTTTCGCCCAGTTCGCGGCCGCACGCGAGAGCAAACTGGCGATGAAGCCCTCGGGGCTCACGTTCGAGCAGGCCGCCGCGGTGCCGGTGTCGGGGCTGACTGCCCAACAGGGCCTGGTCGACGTCGGCCGCCTCCAGTCAGGTCAACACGTGCTCATCACCGGAGCGTCAGGTGGAGTCGGCACGTACGCCGTTCAGATCGCGAAGGCGAACGGTGCCACTGTCACCGGTGTCTGCAGCACCGCCAAGGTCGACTTGGTCCGATCACTCGGTGCCGATCATGTCGTCGACTACACACGCGACGACTTCGCCGACAGCGACCATCGGTACGACCTGATCCTCGACATCGGAGGAAGCGCCTCGTTGACCCGGCTCCGGCGCGTGCTCACCAGGCGCGGCACGCTCGTCATCGCAGGCGGTGAGGGAGGGGGCCGGTTGCTGGGCGTCGGTCGCCAGCTCCGAGCAGTCGCTCTCTCACCATTCATTCGCCAACGACTGAAAATGTTCGTTGCGAAGGACCACCACCTGCCGCTCGAGCGGCTCACGAAATTGATCGACGACGGCCTCGTCGTCCCTGCGCTCGAACGGGGCTACCCCCTGGCGGAGGCGGCTGAGGCAATGCGGCACCTCGAGGGGGGCCGGGTTCGCGGCAAGCTTGTCGTGATCCCATGATCTCGGTCACGATCATCACCAGGCGGTAGATCTGCTCATGGGTGGAGCGCGACACGTCTGAACTGGCGCGCGCCGTTGTCGAGCACCCAGTCGTGACCGAACGTTGCCACGGGTCGCGCCACTCGTGCCACCAGACGCAGTGCACTACTGGCGGGGCCGAGTTCTGAGAGCAGCCGGAACTCGCTTCCCAACCCATGGTCGATCGCGGTGAGCTGCGCCCACCCATTGATGTCGCCCTCGATCCGAGCCCGCACGAGGTCGTGGTCGACGACCTCGACCAGAGTGATGTCGAAGCGCAACGAGTAGGGCAATGGAGGTTTGACCACACACCGCCACTTCGCTCCTTCGCTGAATGTGCTCCCGTCGAACTCGTGCAGCCACGGCCACCACTCGCGGTACAGATCGATGCGGGTGATGGCGGCCCATACCGAAGCGCGCTCGACGTCGAACTGGAAGCGACGATCGGAACGGATGTCCACCCGCCCACGATGTCACGTCAGCTCGGACGTCGTGTGCGTCGCGGAGTCCTGGGAGCTCTCGAGCGCACACGACGTGCTGCGCACTGGCGTGGCCGGTAAGAATCTCCGCAACCATGCAGCCTGAGCCTGATCACATCGATGTGTCCGACTCGATCGAGGAAGTCGAGACCGAATGGATCGCGATGAGCGACGGCCGCCGACTTGCGGTCCGACTCTTCCTGCCGCGTACGGCCCGCCACGAACCGGCACCCGTGATCCTCGAGTACATCCCCTACCGCCGCCGCGACGGCACCCGCCAAGGCGACGAGGCCATGCACCGCTGGTTCGCCGCGAACGGTTACGTGTGTGCGCGCGTCGACATCGCCGGCACCGGTGACTCCGATGGCCTGGTCGACGACGAGTACGTGCGCCGCGAACAGGACGACGGCCTCGAGGTGATCGCGTGGTTGGCCGCGCAACCATGGTCGAACGGCGCCGTCGGCATGATCGGCATCTCGTGGGGCGGGTTCAACGGGCTCCAGATCGCGGCCCGACGTCCACCAGCCCTGCGCGCCGTCATCTCACTGTGCTCGACTGTCGACCGATACCATGGCGACGTCCACTTCACCGGCGGGTGCCTCAACGAGGAGAACATGGAGTGGGGCGGCTACTTCTTCACGATGAACGGGCTCCCGCCCGATCCGCAGATCGTCGGGAAGGATCGTTGGCGTGCGATGTGGCGCCACCGCATCGACCATGCGAACTTCGCACCGGCCGACTGGTTGGAGCATCAACGGCGCGACGACTTCTGGCGGCAGGGGTCGGTCGTCGAGGACTACAACGCCATCGAGGTTCCCGTCTTGGCCGTGAGCGGCTGGGCCGACGGCTACACCGACGCCGTCTTCGACCTCGTCGAGAATCTGAAGGCACCGCGCAACGGAATCGTCGGCCCGTGGGGTCACAAGTATCCGCAAGACGGCGTGCCCGGCCCCGCGATCGGATTCCTGCAGGAGGCCATGCGATGGTGGGATCATTGGTTGCGCGGCGTCGACACCGGCGTCGCCGACGACCCGGCGATGCGCCTGTGGCTCCAGGAGTGCCAGCGACCGGAACCGCATCTCGACGAGCGACCGGGATCGTGGATCGCCTTTGCGCACTGGCCGACCGGGCCCCAGCCGGTCACGTTGGCGCTCGGCGACATGCACAACACGGCACACACGTCGACGATCTGTTCACCCGTCACTGTGGGGCTCGGAGCGGGCCAGTGGTGTGCGTACGGCCTGGGCAAGATCGCGCCGGAACTCCCGCTCGACCAGCGACCCGACGACGCCGGGTCGCTGTGCTTCGACGGTGACGAACTCGACGAGCCGATGCATCTCGCCGGTCGGCCGATGGCTCGACTGCGCGTGTCGAGCGATCGTCCCGACGCGCTCGTCGTCGTACGGCTCAACGCATTGCATCCCGACGGTTCCTCCGAGCGACTCAGCTATGGCGTACTCAATCTCACGCATCGCGACAGCCATGAGGAACCGACCGCGCTCGAACCCGGGGAGGTGTACGACGTCGTCGTGCGCATGAAGCCGATCGCCCAGACCGTGCAACCGGGGCAGCGCCTGCGGGTCGCCATCTCCACGTCGTACTGGCCGATGATCTGGCCGTCGCCACGGCCGGCGACACTGACGATCCACGACGATGGATCGAGTGTCGACCTCCCCGTGGTCACGGAGACCGTCGACGCGTCCGGATTCGAACCGCCACAGGATGCGCAACACGGACCAGTCACGATCGAGCGCTCGGGCGCCGAGACCCGAACGATCACGCGCGACCTCGGAACACGGCGGACGGAGTTCGTGGCGTCGCGCGACGACGGCGTGTACGTGATCGACGACATCGGCACGAAACAGTCGTTCACGCGTGTGCGGTCGTCGTCGATCGTCGACGACGAACCGACGAGCGCGGATGCGGCCGTCAACTGCGTGGCCACCTACCGCCGAGGCGACTGGGATGTTCGCATCGAGTCGAACGTCGAGATGACCTGCGACCACGAGTCGTTCACGTTGCACGGTCGCCTCAGTGCGATCGATGCCGGCGAAATCTTCGCCGAACGGCACTTCGAACGAAGGATTCCCCGTGACCATCTCTGAAGTGATTCCGGACGTCGTCGACCCGGCCGCCCTCCCGTTCCACGACCCGACCTCGCCGCGGCGCGCGGCGCTGGTGGAGCGTTGCCGAGGTGATCTGCGCCAGCACGGCATGTTCGACATCGTCGGCCTCATGCGACCCGCGGCAATCGACGAGTCTCTCGCCGGCCTGCGGTCGTTGATCGACGATCACAGTTTCGTGCACCGGCGCCGGCACAACATCTACTTCACGCCGAACCTCGATGGCCTGGCTGCCGATCACCCCGCACTACGCGAGGGCGAGACGGCGCATCGCACGGTCTGTGCCGATCAGATCGGCGAGTCACCGGTGACGACGTTGTACCGGTGGGAGCCGTTGCGTCAGTTCCTCGCCGACGTCCTTGCGGTCTCGCGGCTGCATCTGATGGCCGACGAACTCGCCGCCGTGAACGTGATGTCGTATCGCGACGACGAGGCCCTCAACTGGCACTTCGATCGTTCGGAGTTCACCACCACGTTGCTGTTGCAGCGGCCCGATGACGGAGGCGTGTTCGAGTTCAGGAGAGATCTGCGAACCGACGACGATCCTCGATACGGCGACGTGGCCGCGGTCCTCGACGGGACCGACCCGATGATCGAGCAGCGAGATCCCGCACCCGGAACGCTGTCGGTCTTCGCCGGCCGCAACACCGCCCATCGAGTCACGCCGACGCGTGGTCAGCGTGACCGTGTCATCGCCGTATTCTCCTACTCCGAGCGTCCCGGAGTGTGCCTCACCGACGCTGAACGCATCGGGTTCTACGGACGAGCCTGACCGTCGATGCGCCGGTTGTTGCCACTCGCGAACAGGCCGTTGACCAACGTCGCCGCGACGAACGTGGTGACACCGATCACGAGGATCACGGTTCCGATCGCGTGGACCGACGGGGTCACGCGGCGTTGCACGGCGGAGAAGATGTAGATCGGCACCGTCGTGTCGTCGGGCCCACGCAAAGCCAGCGACAATGCAACGTCGTCGAGCGAGAACGCAAAGGTGAGCAGCCCCGAGGCGAGGATTGCCGGCTTCAGGTCCGGCAGGACGACGGTGCGCAGTACCCGCCACGGGCCCGCGCCGAGGTCGAGAGCGACATCTTCGAGCACTCGATCTGCGCCCGCGGCACGTGCCCCGACGATGAGCAACACGTACGCCGACAGGTACGCGACGTGAGCGACCGCCATCGGCCGGAAACCGAACCCCACATCGATCACCGGAAGGATCGCAGCGATGCCGGTGGCGATGATGATCAGCGGCGTTCCGACGCGGACCGTACCGAGCACCTGGTTGAGCTTGGCGAGCCACTTCGAGTGGCGCGCAGCCACCGCCGCGACCGTGCCGACCGCGACCGATCCGATCGACGCGATGAACGCCAGTCGCACGCTGACGCCGACCGCGCGCCGCAACGAGTCGTCGTTGAACGCATTGCGGTACCAGACCGTCGTGAAGCCGTCCCACGAGGTGGAGTTCGGGTTGGCGTTGAAACTTGCCACGACGAGAAAGGCCAGAGGTGCGTACAGCACGAGCAAGACTCCAGCCAGCACGACGTTGGCGACGCGTCCGGGTGGTCGGTAGCGCTCACGCATGGCGCCTCGCATCGATGCGTCGATAGGTCAGAAATGCCAGCGCCGTGAATCCGAAGATCGTCAGCATGAAGGCAGTGATCGCACCGCCCAGCGGTTGGTCGCTTCCGGCTCCACGCTGGGACAAGATGTTTCCCAACAGCAGCACCTTGTTGCCACCAAGCACGGCGGGCACGATGAACTCCCCGATCGAGAGCACGCCGACGAGCACGGCGCCGGTCACGATGCCCGGCATTGCGAGCGGCAGCGTGATCTTGCGGAGTTGACGCCACGGGCGCGCGCCGAGGTCGGCGGCGGCGTCGTGGAGTTCGTCGGGCACCCGTGCCAACGCCACGTAGGTGGGCAGGATGAAGATCGGCACGTAGGCGGTGATCATCCCGAGCAGAACCGCCGGAGGTCTGAACAGTAGACGCAATCCCGTCAACGACTCGATGGGCCCCCCGGTGGAAAGCACACCCTGCCAGGCGAACATGCGCACCGTGAAGCTGACGAACGATGGCAGCATCACCGCCACGAGGAGCAGATTGCGCCATCGGCCGAGCCGGCTCAGTGCGAGCGCCGCCGGCGTACCGATGACGGCGCACATCGTCACCGTCGCGATCGACAGCACCACCGACCGGACGAGAACCGGGCGGAAGGCGGCCGAGAACAGCGTTCGGTAGGAGTCGATCGAGCCCGTGATCTCGACGTCGAGGGTGATCGGATTCGATCGGCCGAACGATCGGGTCAGCATGAACCCGATCGGGATCAGACAGACCGCGACGACGAGGATCCAGTCGATCAGGACCAGTCCGCCGAGTCGGGCATGTGTCGCGCGCTTGTCGCGACGCAGCTTCATGCGCTCTTGAAGGCGTCCCACACTGCGTCGAACTTGGCCTGATCCTCACCGAGGAACTTGTGGAATTCCAGCTTGGACACCACGTCGGCCGGCGGGTTGATCACTGGCGACGACGTCAGCACCTCGTCGATGCCGGGGTTGTCGGGCTGGACGTACGGCGATGCCACGTTGTTGATGAACGCCGCATACTGCTCTTGTTCCAGGAAGAAGTTGACGAACTCTCGCGCGAGTTCGTTGCGTGGCCCGTCGAGAATGGCCAGTCCTTCGAGGTAGCCGACCTGGCCTTCGCTCGGGTCGACGAAGACCACATCGGGGTTCGAGGTGAGGGCAAGCTGCGCGTCGTATGCGTCGGCCATCGCCATCACCGCATCGCCGTTCGCGACCGATGTCCCGACCTCCGTGGTCACCGCCAACAGGTGCGGCTTGACGGTGGTCAGCACGTCGAGAACCGCTGCGAGATCGTCCTCCTCGACCGACCCGACCGGCAGGTCGAGCATCTTGAGCACGTTGTCCATGACGCTGCCCTGGAAGTCGAGCATCGCCACCTTGCCGGAGTACTCCGGTGCCACCGCGAAGAAGTCGGCCCACGACGTCGGCGGAGTGGTGACCAGGTCCTTGCGGTAGATGATGCCGGTGCGGCCGTGGTCGGTCGGAGCGAAGCTGACATTGTCGGGATCCCAGTCGTTGCTCTTGTACTGGTCGGCAACGAGTGCCATGTTGGGCATGTCGCCGAGTTCGGCGAGCACCCCGAGCGCAGTGAGCCGGGGGAAGGTGGTTCCGTCGACCAGTACGACATCGATGTCGCCGGCGCGATCCTTCGCCTTCAGGATCGTGTCGTCGTTGGAGGCGAACGCGATCTCGTTGATCGACGCGCCGGGGAATGCTGCAGCGAAGTCGTCGTACGTGGTCGGCGATGCCCACCCGGTGAAGTTCAAGAAATTGAGCGTGCCGGTGAGCGCTCCCGCTGGAGCGGTGCCGTCCGGCGCATTCGTCGACTCGGCACCGGTGGTTGTATCCGCGTCCGACGACGAACCCGACGAGGTCGAGTCGTTGTCGCTGTCGCTCCCGCAGGCGGCGAGCGCCGCGGCGGGCCCGATGGCGGCCGCCAGGACGAGAAAGTTGCGGCGGGAGATTGGGGTCATCGAATGCTCCTGGAGTGGTGTCGGCCCGAACGTGCTCGGGCCGGATCGATCGAGAATGTAGGACAGATCCCCGTATCAGTCGCCCTGATCCGTGTGAACAACGGCGAAAGTTTCAGGCTCACCAGTCGTAGTGCGAGTGATCGGGTGCGGCCACAGGGAGGCCGTCGGCCGACCAGGCATGGAATCCGCCGATCAGGTCTGCGACGTTCGTGAAGCCGATTCTCACGAGGTTCGCGGCCGCCAACGACGAACTGTATCCGCCGTTGCAGATCACGACCACGGGTTGGTCGAACGACTCGACCGCGGGATGGAGATAGGCGTTCGCGGGGTCGAGATGCCACTCGACGACGCTGAGCGGGACGTGAATCGATTGTTCGATGACACCGAAGCGGAGCCGGTCGGTGTCGGTGCGGGTGTCGACGACGAGAGGGGGTCGATCGCTTCGCAACTGTTCGCACAACTCGCCGGGACGAACGCGCCCGATCATGCTGCGAGCCTCGAAGACGAGGTCGTGCACCGTGGTTCGCGACCCGCGTCGGCACGTCGAGACCTGCCGGTCTCCCACCACAACTGCGCCGTCGACGACGAAGTCGGCGGCAGCGAGCGCACTCCCGAGCGCAAGCTCGTCGTGGTGAATCACCACGACGGCGGCACGCGGACGCACATGTTGGATCGCGGTGTGCGTGGCCGCTCGTCGGAGTCCTGCGTCGGCAATCCCCGTCAGGTCGACGACGACCACGTCGTGCTGGCACGACGCCTGCGCCAGCCCGCCGGCTCCGAGCGCGAGGACGATCAGGCGTTCACCGATCGTGTTGGTCAGTTCGTCGGTCGTGCTCGACTCCTCCCAGGCGAGGAGCAACACCGAGTCCGCCCCCGACGCGGCGACGATCGCACCGATGATCTCTGCGACGGAGTCGGTGTGCTGGCGTGCCGTCTCGTCCACGGCCGCACTGTACGACGATCGACCCGGACGTCGCGTGCGCTGCGCAGTCCTGGGAGCGCCCGAACGCACACGACGTCGTGCGAAGGTTGGGGTCAGACCGCGGCTGACGTCGCGCCGTAGAGCGTCGAGCGGCGAGCCAGTGTGCGCCCGAGCGGTTGCACCAGCGCCGAGAACGAGTCTTCGGTCATCTTCTGGCCGTGAACCGCACCGGCGGCGCGGCTGATGTTCTCGTCCATCAGCGTTCCACCGAGGTCGTTGACGCCTGCATTCAGGAGTTGGCGAACGCCGGGCACGCCGATCTTCACCCAGGACGCCTGGACGTTGTCGATCAGGCCGCGGTACGCGAGTCGGCCGACGGCGTGCATCAGAATCGTCTCGCGGAACGTGAGCCCGCGCCGTGCGGCGCGTTGCAGGTAGATGGGTGACGCCATGTGCACGAAGGGGAGCGGAATGAACTCGGTGAATCCGCGGGTGCGTCGCTGCACATCGCGTGTCCGCTCGATGTGGCGCGCCCAGTGGATCGGGTGCTCGATCGCGCCGGCCATGATCGTCACGTTCGATCGCAGCCCGACACCGTGCGCGGTTTCGTGCACGTGCAGCCACTCCTCGGTGGTCACCTTGTCGGGGCACAGGATCGAGCGCGGCTCGGCGTCGAGGATCTCTGCCGCAGTGCCGGGCAGCGAGCGCAGACCGGCGGCCTTCAACCGCAGGAGGTAGCTCTCGAGC
>JBGTEH010000681.1:0-8806 GCA_041747915.1 Ilumatobacteraceae bacterium | reverse complement strand
GGCGACAAGGAAATGACGTACAAGCTCGTCCACGATGTTGCGCCCCGCTACGCCGAGCGCAACGGCGGCTACACCCGCATCCTCAAGATGGGCCCCCGCTCTGGCGACAATGCCCAGATGGCGCGCATCGAACTCGTCTGAGCCGACGCCGCGGTGACCGCGACGAATGACGGGCGCAACGTCCGCCTGACCGTCGCCTACGACGGCACCGACTTCCACGGATTCGCCGAGAGCGACGGCGTGCGTACGGTGATGGGCGATCTGCGCCGAGCGGTCGAAATCGTCGTTCGCTCGCCCGTCGATTTGACCGGGGCCGGACGCACCGATGCCGGAGTCCACGCCTGGGGCCAGGTCGTGTCGGGCATGCTTCCGAGCGACACCGATCTCACCCGCCTGGCGCGCAGCGTCAACGCCATGTGCGCTCCGAGCGTCTCGGTGCGCGACGTGCAGTGGGCCGACAACGGGTTCTCCGCTCGCTTCTCTGCAACCGCCCGCAGCTATCGCTACTCGGTGTGGAACGGCCAGGCTCCGCATCCGCTTCTCGCTCGGGTCTCGTGGCACGTCGCGCAACCCCTCGATGTCGCGGCGATGAACGTGGCCTCGACACCCCTGCTCGGCGAGCACGACTTCTCGTCGTTCTGCAGGCGCCCGAAGCCCCCGGATGGTGTGCCGGAGGGGAGTCTCGTTCGACGCCTGCGCGTCGCGACGTGGGTCCGTGCCCGCGACGACGAGTGGGGTCCCGGGATGCTGCACTTCGAGATCACCGCATCGTCGTTCTGTCATCAGATGGTGCGCAGCATCGTCGGTACGCTCGTCGACGTCGGCCTCGGTCGACGGGACGCGAACTCGATGCCCGCCACGCTCGCCGCACACGATCGGAATGCGTCGGGTCGAGTGGCGCCGCCGACCGGGCTCGTGCTGTTCGCCGTGGACTACAGCGGTGAGCGTTGGGATGCCGGATCGCGCTGAGCCGTGGTGGGCTGGCCCGTCTCGGTCGTGATCATCGCGAGGATCTCGGTCGACGCGACGGCAGCGGAGAACAGCCAGCCCTGGAATGCACGGCAGCCGAGTTCGGCGAGCCGATCACGCTGGTAGGGCTGCTCGACGCCTTCGGCGACGCACGAGAGCTTGAGGCTCTCACTCAACCCGATGATCGCCGTCGTCAGGTTCGTCGCCGCAGGGTCGACGTCGATTCCGGCGACGAAGCGACGGTCGATCTTCACTCCGTCGACCGGCAGTTCGAGCAGATGCGAGAGGCTCGAGTAGCCGGTGCCGAAGTCGTCGATCGACACGTGGATGCCGGCGAAGCGCAGCTTCTGCATGTTGGCGAGCGATGCTGCTCCGGGTGACAACAGATCGGTCTCGGTGATCTCCACCACGAGCTGCGTCGGAGCGGCGCCGCGACGGTGACAACGATCGAGGAACGTCGCACCGAAGGCAGGCCGAGCAATCACCTTGGGGTCGATGTTGACGTGGACTTCGATGTCGGCTCGGCCGAGATCGGCCAGTGTCACTGCGAACTCGAGGGCCCGATCGAGCACGCAATCATCAACGGCCTCGGCGAGACCCGCCATCTGTGCGAGGGGCAAGATCTCGGCGACGCCGAGCACGCCGCGCAACGGGTGGATCCACCGCACGAGGGCCTCGACCGCCGTGATCGTGCCGTCGCTGGCGCAGATCGGTTGGAAGAACGGCTGGATCTCGCCGGCGTTGAGGGCCTGGCGCAGATGGTCGACCTGGCGTCGGCGATGGTTGATCGCGTCGACCGAGATCGCTCCTGATTCGGGGTCGGCGAAGCGCTTGGCCGACATGAGCTCGTTGCTGGCGGTGACCAGCAAGGCGTCGAGCACCTGGGGCCGATGCTCGAATGCGGTTGCGGTTCGGATCTCGAAGTTCACCTCGTGGCCGTCGATCACCACCGATCGGGCCAGATCGCGCCGAACTCTCTCGCGCAGCAACTCGACCGTACCGACGCCCGCGCCGCGTACGGCCAACACGAACTCGTCACCGCCGAAGCGGGCGGTGATGAGGTCCGGCCACCGGATCTTGTCGATCCGTTCGCCGACTGCGGAGAGCACAGCATCGCCGACCGGCTCGCCGTAGAGCTCGTTGATCGATCGGAAGTGGACGATGTCGATGATGAGGATGCCGAGTCCACCGCCCGCATGCATCATCGTCGCGGCCGATCTCATGAAGCCGTCGCGGTTCAGCAGGCCCGTGCGCACGTCGTGCAGCGCGAGGAAATCCGCTCGTTCTCTGGCATCGGCCAGCGCCGTGGCGATCTGAGCGCTGACCACGAAACTGTCGACGACGGGATCATCGAGAAGATTGTTGATCGTGAACTCGCACACCACCGGCTCGTCGTCGGTCGTCATGACTCGGGCGTCGAGGGTGATCGACTCCTGCGCACCGAGCGACTGGGCGGCGTCGAGCACCTGATCGCGGTCGTCGGGATGCAGGTACGACAAGATCGATCGACCCCGAACCAGTTCCGGGTCGTGGCCGAGAAACCGCGTCACCGCGGCATTCACGGTACGTACCATCCCGTGCGAATCGACGAGGACGACCATGCCGTTCATGTTGGCCATCACCGCCCGCAGCACCTGGGTGTCACCTTGGTCGAACTCGAGGCGGTGTCGGTCGGTGACGTCGCGTGCGACCAGGACGATCAGTCCGGCGAACGGATCGCCCGCATCGTCGGGGCGCACGGTGCCGCGCATCTCCAGGTACCGCCATGTCCCACGACTCGTGCGCAGTCGCAGCACGATGAGGTCACCGACCTGTTTGGTGACGACGGTCTGCATCGCGGCGAGCGCTAGATTGAGGTCGTCGGGGTGAACCAACTCGAGCACCGACGTGTCCAACAGGTCGACGGCATCCCAGCCGAGAACTTCGGAGGCGGTGTCGTTGGCGTATCGCAGCACCCCGGCGGTGTCGAGCGCCACTACCGGGTCGGCGAGCCCTTCGACCGACATCGACATCGCGTCGACTCGGCGCGATTCATGGCGTGACGAGTCGGCGGAACTCATCTCAGTCCATCGGTTTGTTTCGGCCGGCACTTGAGAAGTTTCCCACGGATGCGATGACCAGAGCGATGCCATCGCGAACTGATCGTGGAAGATCGCACCGCCGAACGCCAACATTCCAACCCGAAATGTGCAGGAATGTGCCCGCTGAGCGGGCACACGAGCGCATTTTTCGGTCTTGAGTTGTGTCGCCGCACTTCAACGAGCCGGAATAGCGGTCAGCTGCCCGGGGTTCGACCGGGCCGTGAAACCGCTCCGCATCGTCATCGTGTCGACGCCCGTCGGCGCTCTGGGTTCCGGCGTCGGCGGCGGCGTCGAGTTGACACTGCACGGGCTCGTCTACGGCCTCAGCGGCCTCGGGCACTCGGTGGAGGTGATTGCACCTTCGGGTTCGCTGCACGTCGGCGCGACGGTGCACCAGATCGACGGAGTGCTTCAGCCGAGCAGCCAGTTGGCAGACCGTTCGGCGCCGGTGGAGATGCCGTCAGGGTCGGTACTGGCGGCCATGTGGGATCGCGTCGCCGAACTGGCAGGTCGCGTCGACGTGGTCGTCAACCTCGCCTACGACTGGCTCCCGCTCTACCTCACGTCGTTCCTGCACGTGCCGGTGGTGCATCTCATTTCGATGGGGTCGCTCAACGACGCGATGGACGCCGTGATCCGCGCCGTCGCCCGCCGCCACCCCGGACGGTTGGGTGCTCATTCCATGGCGCAGGCCGCCACGTTCGATCGGATCGTCGACGGCACCAGCGATCGGGTGCCGTTTCGCATCGTCGGCAGCGGGGTGATCACCGACCGCTACGACATGAACCCCGCAGCCGACGACGATCCGGCGTACCTCGGAGCCATCGGCCGCATCTCGCCGGAGAAGGGGCTCGAAGACGTGGCTGAGCTGTCGGCGCGCAGCGGTTGGCCCGTCAAAGTGTGGGGAATCATGCAGGATGGCGCGTACTGGCAGCGCGTGCTCGACGCTCACCCCACGGCCCGACTGCACTACTGCGGATTTCTTCCGACCGACGACCTCCAAGTTGCGATCGGTCGATGCAGCGCTGTGGTGATGACGCCGAAGTGGGTGGAGGCCTTCGGCAACGTCGCCATCGAGGCGATGGCCACCGGCGTGCCGGTGATCACGTACGACCGTGGCGGGCCAGCGGAGATCGTGACCGATGGCGAGACCGGTTTCGTGGTGCCCGCCGACGATGTCGATGCGCTCGTCGGTGCGGTCGGACGCATCGACGAGATCGATCGGCTCAGATGTCGACGACGCGTCGAGGATCATTTCTCGACCGAGGCCTTCGCCGGGCGCGTGGACCAATGGCTCCACGACGTGGTCGTCGCGACCGATCGGACAGGTGCGACCCGGCGTTGATCGCCGGGTGTGCGCTCAGCGGGTTGGATGCCGGGTCGGCGGCCCGTATCATTTCACGGTTCCCTGTCGAGTACACCTCGACGGACCCGACGATGAACGAGTTGTTCATCCACAGACCGAGCAGAGATTGCGGCATGCCTACGTACACCCCAAAAGCCAGTGAGATCCAGCGAGCATGGCACGTTGTCGACGCCGAAGGCCTCGTGCTCGGCCGTCTCTGCACCGAGGTTGCCCGCGTGCTGCGCGGCAAGCACAAGACGACATTCGCTCCGCACATCGACACCGGAGACCATGTCATCATCGTGAACGCCGACAAGATCGTGATGACCGCCGGCAAGGCCGACCGCACCATGGTGTACCGCCACAGCGGCTATCCGGGCGGCATCAAATCCGAGACCTACGGCCACCTCCACGCCCGCAAGCCCGAAGAGGCGCTACGCAAGTCGATCCGCGGCATGCTGCCCAAGGGGCCGCTCGGTCGCCAGCAGATCCTCAAGCTGCAGGTGTACGCCGGCCCATCGCATCCCCACGCCGCCCAGACGCCCACCGCGCTGGAGATCCCCGGCGCCAAGGCCCGCTGACCATTCCGTTCGCCGAATCGCTGAGAGAAGAAACACACCATGGGAACCGCACCGCTCACCCAGACCACCGGCCGCCGCAAGGAAGCAGTGGCTCGTGCCCAAGTTCGTCCCGGGTCGGGCCAGTTCCTGATCAACGGCAAGACGCTCGAGGCGTACTTTCCGACCGCTGTGTCGCAGATGGTGGTGTCCGAGGCGCTCACTGTCACCGAGACTCGTGAGAACTACGACATCACGGCGTCGATCCACGGCGGCGGTGTCAGCGGCCAAGCCGGCGCGCTGCGCCTCGCGATCGCCCGCTCGCTCGTCGAGATCGATCCCGAGAGTCGCGCCGCGCTGAAGAAGGCCGGCCTGCTCACGCGCGACTCGCGCAAGAAGGAGAGCAAGAAGTACGGCCTGAAGAAGGCCCGCAAGGCGCCGCAGTTCACCAAGCGCTGATCGTTCCGGTCGCATGCCGCCCCGCGATCAGCGGCAGATGAAGTTCGGCACCGACGGAGTTCGTGGTGTCGCCGGCACAGAATTGACGGCGGACTTCGCACACCGTCTGGGCCGAGCGGCGGCCAGGGTGTTGACATCGTCGGACGATCCGCGACGAGTGGTGATCGGCGGCGACACCCGCGAGTCGACTGAGTCGCTCGACGCGGCGTTGTCGGACGGCTTTCGGGCTGAAGGTGTCGAGGTGGTGTCGCTGGGCGTTGCTCCCACGCCGATGGTGGCCTTCGAAGCGCAACGACGCGGAGCACTCGGTGCTGTCGTGTCCGCATCGCACAACCCGTATCACGACAACGGGATCAAGCTCTTCGCCGCCGGCGGGCGCAAGCTCACCGACGACATCGAGCTGCTCATCGAAGCACAACTCGACGCGATCAGGTCCGACGGCGATGCCGTCGCGCCGCGACCGCTCGACCCCGCATCGCAAGCGCGTGATGGCGTCGACCATCGTCCGTACATCGACCATGTCACCGGATACCTCGAAGGTCGTCGACTCGACGGTGTGCGGGTGGTGCTCGACGCAGCGAACGGCGCCGCATCGGTCGTTGGCCCAGAGGTTCTGCGCGCCGCCGGCGCCGAGGTGATCGTCGTGGCAGACGAACCCGACGGTCGCAACATCAATGACGGTTGCGGTGCCACCGTGCCGTCGCACGTCGCCGCTGCGGTCTTGACGCACGGCGCCGACGTCGGGGTCGCGCTCGACGGTGACGCCGACCGACTGATCGCCGTCGACCACACCGGGTCGATCGTCGACGGCGACCACATCATCGCCATCGTCGCGGCCGACCTGCGGTCGCGCGGCGAGCTTCGTCACGACACCGTGGTCGTGACCGTCATGACCAATCTGGGCTTCCGCTTGGCCATGCGTGAGGCGGCCATCGACGTGATCGAGACGAGCGTGGGCGACCGGTACGTGCTCGAGGCGCTCGCGGCGGGCGGGTACTCCCTCGGCGGCGAGCAGTCCGGACACGTGATCTTCGCCGATCACGCCACGACCGGTGACGGCGTCCTCACGGCGCTCGCTCTGCTCGATGCGATCAAGCGCTCGGGTCGATCGCTGGCCGATCTGTCGGCGGCGGCGATGACATCGCTGCCGCAGGTCCTCGTCAACGTCGTGGTTGCTCACCGCGCTCCGGATGTCGCCGATCGGCTGTCGGCCGACATCGAACGCGTCGAACGGACGCTGGGGGAGCGGGGTCGCGTACTGGTGCGAGCGAGCGGTACCGAACCGCTCGTGCGAGTGATGGTCGAGGCGCCGACTCGCGCTGCCGCCCAGGCTGCCGCCGACGATCTCGCCGAGATCGCCCGCCGAAACTACGCCTGACCGGGTACGGCCCCGACCGCTGGATAGCGTGGAGAGCCATGTGCGGCATCATCGGGATCGTCAGTCGGTCACCGACTCGGCCGACGCCCGCGGCTGGCGACCTGCTCGCCGGTCTCGACGAAGCGGTCGGTGCGATGCCCACCGTGATGGCTGTTGCCGAGGCGATCGGAACTGTCGACCGCTGCCTGCGCGGGCTGCCAGGCGTGCTCGCACTGGCTGGCCAGATCGACGTCGTCGCCGCCATCGAAGCGCGCCTCGACACACTCGACGCGTTCAGCGCCTCGGTCGAAGCAGCGCTCGACACCAACGTCGCGGGACTCGATCCGGAGTCGCTGGAGTTCGCCAACTCCGAGTTGATCGAACTCAAGGACGTGCTGTGGGCTCTTCGCAACGACAGGTTGCGGTCGATTTCCTCGGTCGAGGACCTCGCCGGGCGCGACGCATCTCCTGGCGAACTCGGTGGCTTTCTCGCCATCCAGCAGGCGCTCGCAGGCATCGACCGCCTCGAAGTCCGCGGACGCGACTCGGCCGGACTCCACCTGTTCGTGTGGGGTCACGACATCGACCCGACGGCGCTTCGAGCGCTGCTCGACGAACGCCGTACCGACGCCCTCTTCCAATCCGGAGCTGTGGTCGCCGCGAACGGATGCCTGTCGTTCGTCTACAAGGCGGCTGCCGAGATCGGTGAACTCGGTGACAACACGGCGGCGCTGCGTTCAGCTCTGTCGGCCGATCGCCTCTTGCGGCGCGCGCTGGGATCGCCCGATGCACGAGTCGCCATCCTCGGTCACACGCGCTGGGCGAGCGTCGGGATCATCAGCGAACCCAACACCCACCCGTTGAACTCCTACGAACTCGAAGAGGTCGCCGGTGCCAACCCCTCGTATGTCGTGGCCGCGTTGAACGGAGACGTCGACAACCATGCCGACCTCCGCATCAGCCACGGGTTGCGGATCGCCCCGACGATCACGACCGACGGCAAGATCATCCCGACGCTGGTCGCTCGTCACGCCGCCACCACACCGCTCGCTGAGGCGTTCCGGCGAACGGTGTCGGAGTTCGAGGGATCCGTCGCCATCGGTGTCGCCAGCGCCGATGCGCCGTCCAAGCTGTTCCTCGCACTGCGCGGAAGCGGCCAGGGGCTGTGTATCGGTCTGGCCGACGACTGCTACATCGTTGCGAGCGAACCCTACGGATTGGTCGAGGAGACCTCGCACTACGTGCGCATGGACGGCGAGCACGGAGGCGAGATCGTGATCCTCGATGGTGCCGTCGCCGGGGACCTCGACGGCATCGTGCGTCTCGGCTACGACGGTGCCGAGCACCCCGTGGCGCCGTCGGATGTCGTCACCGCCGAGGTGACGACCCGCGACATCAACCGTGGCGATTCCCCGCACTTCCTGCTCAAGGAGATCACCGAGGCGCCGCTCAGCTTCGCCAAGACGTTGCGGGGCAAGATCGTCGACGTCGACGGTCGCCTCCGTGCCGATCTCGGCGAGCGGGCACTCCCACGTGACGTGGTCGATCGTCTGGCCGCGGGCACGATTTCACGCGTGCGCGTGATCGGCCAGGGCACGGCGGCTGTCGCGGGTCAGAGCACCGCGGCGATCCTCGATGAGCTGACCGAGGGAGTGCTCGACGTCGACGCCATCACGGCCACCGAACTGTCGGGCTTCGGCATGCGCTTCGACATGTCCGACACGCTCGCGATCGCCGTCAGTCAGTCGGGCACCACCACCGACACGAACCGTACGGTCGACCTGCTGCGCAGTCGCGGTGCCGCGGTGATCGGGATCGTCAACCGACGCAACAGCGACCTCACCGACAAGGCCGACGGTGTGCTGTACACGTCCGACGGTCGAGACGTCGAGATGAGTGTGGCGTCGACAAAGGCCTTCTACGCGCAGGTCGCCGCCGGCGCGTTGCTGTCGTGCGCCATCGCCGAAGCCGCCGGCCTCGGACGCGCGGTCCGCCGGCACGAACTCCTGACTGGCCTGCGTGCGATGCCGGACGCGAT
>JBGTEH010000680.1:0-6119 GCA_041747915.1 Ilumatobacteraceae bacterium | reverse complement strand
CGCCCGCTCGTCGGGGTCGAATTCGCTCAGGATGTGCATCATCGCCGTCGAGCGTCTCGCCGCGACATCGTCGTGTCGACGCGTGCCCTCCTCGGTGATTCGCACGAGCACGACGCGACCGTCGTCGGCGGACGCGTATCGGTCGACGAGGCCGTCGGCCTCGAGGCGTTGAACGGCGCGAGTCGCCGTGGACGGATCGACGCGCAGACGCGCAGCGAGTTCCTTCATCGGACGATCGTTGCGCCGCGCCAGCAGATCGAGCGCGTCCATCTGGCCCAACTCCAGCGGCTTCTCGCGACCGAAGAGGTAGTCCCGCAACGCCGAGGCGCCGGCACCGCGCCGCAGTTCGATCCACGCGCGCCCGATTCGCCGGCCGTGTTCGCGGTCGGTCCGGTTCCGGAAGTCGACCACAGAGTTTCCGCTCGCGGGGCTCGCCATGTGCGTTCGTACGGTAGTGAGCCGCCCGCGCCTGCGACGGAGCGGAGCGTCGGCCCCTTCAGGTCGACAACGGGAGTGCCCGCTTGATCCAGTCGACGGTGCTGTCGAGCCAGCCGAGCAGGTGAAGCGTCGACGAGAGGTTGTGCGGCGGGTTGCTGATCAGCGTGTCGGTGGTGACGACGCGACCGAAGTCGACGCCGACTGGGCCTTGGCGTTTCGTCCAGGGCCCACCGTCGCTGGTGTAGAACGAGACGCCCGCCGATTGATCCATGATGCGCATGATCGCGTCGGCGATCAGTCCGTTGCTGATCGTTGTCGGATGGACGCCGTCGAGTGAGAAGAACCCTCCCGCAGTGCGACCGTGCGGGCCCGACTGGAAGAACCGGGTGTCCGGTCTCGGCGACAGCATCTCGAACTCGGGTGGCAGCGGGTACGGCGTCCACCACAGCGGACGAGCGCTCGGATCGAGCTCGTAGCGACGAGTTGCGAGGCGATCCAGTAGGCCCCCGAAGTCGAACAGGTACCAGTCCAGGCCGTCCCTGCGAGCCTGTCGCACGGACTCGATGATCGTGTGGTTGTAGGCGTCGATCGCCGAGTCGATCTGGCGCGCTTCGTCCTCGGTGATGTGTGGATCTCGTTCGTCGAAGTCGGCGTCATCGATCCACGGCCGGGTGTAGTACGAGAAGTACCTCGATCGTTGGCGAACCTTCCCTGCGACGCCACGTGCGATCGGGGCGATGGTCACGGCAGGGATCGTGGAGACGATGACATGGCGCGCCTTGATGTCGCGGAGTTGAGCGACGAGGGCGGACCACTCCTGATCGAAGTGCACCGGCTGCCAGAGGTTGTACGGGCCCTTGATGGCCATGCGTTGCGAGAGCGGCACCTCGCCGTAGTCGTCCTGGGTCCAGCGCGGCTCGAGGTCGACCACCGATCCGAGAGCATTGTTCGAACCGAGCATCACGACCAGCGTCTCGATCCCCGCCTCGCACTTCCCGGTCTGCACGCCTTCGCCGCCCATCGTCCGCGCGGCGTCGAGCACGGTCTGGCCGCGGAACCCGTCGAGCACCCATTGCCACGCCCGATCGGTGTCGTTCTCGACGATCTGTGACACCGCGTCGTCCTTGGGCTTCTGGATCTTTACCGTCGCCGACTCGTACGTGATGTACGAGACGTCGAGCACGTCGGCTCCGTAGACGGCGAGGTTGTGGTAACGCAGCCGACCGTCGGGCGGCCGGCGGCCGGGTCCGCGCTCCCAGTAGTCCTCGATTCCGTCGAGGTGACGCTGCATCGAGTACAGCGCCTTGCCGACCTCCCACCACGACAGGTTCTCGCCGACGCGCCGTTCGAGGGCCCGAATCGCCCGTTCGAGGTCGAGCGGAACCCCGCCGGGACCGTCGGGGTTCTCGTAGACGGGAAACCGGAACTCTCCGATCATGCCGGGCGGCCGGGCGGGCGGATCGGTGGTTGGGACGCCCGGCCGCACGCCGAGTTCGGTCGCGATCACCGCCGGCCACGACAACTCCGTGCGGAAGATCGCGCCGCTCATGAAGCCGTGCGTGATCGAATCGCCGATCGTGACGAGCCGGTGCGCCGGCTCGCCCGACTGCCCCGTGCGATCCACGGCGATGCCGAGCGTGGGATCGTCCTCGGGTCGCCTCGGCTCGAAGTTCACGACGAGATCGTCGGGCGGCGGATACCTGCGTGTCGGCATGCTCACCCCCGTCGTTGGCGCAGATCGACCTCACGGATAATAGGCGTTCGACCACGCAGGGTCAACGGTTCGACCTCTCCACGACTCCGCCGCTGACGTCGTGTGCGCTCCGGAGTCCCCAGAGCTCCACAGCGCACACGACGGGTCGCGGTCTAGTCGTCGAGCGGCGGGATCATGGTGTTCGCCCGGTGAAGGCGATCAGTTTGGTCTGATCGTCGGCATCGTCGGCGACGATGACGCGAGGTCCGTAGTGGCCGCTCGTCCGCAACAGTTCATCGAGCGGTTGCATGCCGGCGAGCATCTCGGTGACGATGTCGCCCGGTAGCTGCTCGGCGAGGCCACCGGCCCGGGCGAGGTCCCAGGTGTGGATGACGATGTCTCCCACGACCAGCATCGCGATCGCGGATTCGACGGTGCGTTCGCCGGCAGGGCCGGCGTCGAAGCGTCGGGTCGCAGTGTCGGGATCGTCGAGCGCACATTGCAGGGTCGTGTCGAGTGCGGTCCACGCGGCGACAGGGTCGGCCAGTGCGTCCATCGTCGGGAACTCGATGCCGGCTTGGCCGATCATCGCAGGAACCCAGTCGACCAGATGGGCAACGACGTCGCGCGCCACCCAGCCGTCACACGGGGTGGGCTGGTCCCACCCGTCGGTGGGCATCGCCCGGACGCGCTCTTCGAACTGTGCGGCGACCCGCCGGTATCGACCCGATGGGGCGTCCGCGGCCATCAGCAGGTCGTCGAGTCGGTTGAAGCTGACCTGCATTCCGCCTTCCATTCCGGAGTTCACGTGGCCGTCGCGGTTCTCCCGGCTCGTGTGCTGGACCAACGTCTGCAGTGTCGTGCGGCCGTCGTGCTCGGTGAGCGTCATCGTGTTCAGCGATGCGGCGTCGGGGAACGCTTCGAAGATCTCGGTCGACACGATCTGTTCGGGCGGTACGACGTCTTGATAGATGCCTCTCCATGCGAGTTCGTTGCCGTCGGCGTCGCGCGAGACGTATCTCCATGCGCCGCCGGGTCTCAGGTCGATCGTGCACTCGATCAGGGGGCACCAGTCGGGCCCCCACCATCGCAGCAGATGACGGGGTGTCGTGAGCGCCTCCCAGACCAGCGGCCGCGGTGCCTCGAAGGAGCGGGTAATGAGAATGTCGGTGTCAGACGGCAGCGTGACTGTTGCCGAACCGTGTCGGGTGCTCATGTCAGATGTCCTGTCGTGGTTCGGGTGATGCGGCGGATTGCAGATCGTCGAGGTAGTCGTCGAGGCGGTCGTAGTGCACGTTGACCGATGTGGTCAGTTGCGTCAACCATGTCCGGAGAGGCCCAAACGCTGGGCCGTGGATGCGGTAGACGCGCCGCCGCCCGTCCGCCCGACAGCGCACGAGACCGACATCGCGTAGTACTCGCAAATGCTTCGACGCCTGAGGTTGCGCGAGTCCGAGCCGATCCACCAATTCTCCGACGGTTGCTTCACGCTCGGCGAGCACGTCGAGAATGTCACGACGACAGAGATCGCCCACAGCGTTGAACACATCGGAGGTCGTTGCTTGCCGTGCCATGTCGTGACAATACATTCCGATATAGGCATGCGTCAAGTTGGCGAACACCTCCGTGGAGGAATCGCAGCCTCCACGAAGATGTACGCGGCCGAGCGCGACCTGTTCCGCGTGTTGTTCTCCATGGCGCAGCTGGATCCGCGCTCCGTCGGCGGCACCGTCGACAGGATGCGCCGCGACCGGGCGGGCGGGATCGAGCACCTGGCACGCCGGCTTGCCGACGACGGAGCGATCCCTCTGCCGCTAGGTAGCTACTTCGACGGCACGCCGCTGCAGTGGTTCGATGGAGCGACAACTTCGGTGCACGACACGTCTGCTCAGTTCAGTGCTCGGCGGGCACAGGAACCGAGGCCCAGTAGCCGACCAGTCGTGCAGCGGCGGCAAGGTAGAGGCGCGCTGCTTGGGGGTCGTCACCCATGGCGTCGAGACACGCCAGCGTGTACTTCGCTTGATGTGCGTCGGGATGTGCAGCTGCGCGGTTGGCGAGGTGCGTGACGAGTTCGGCCCGACGCTCGTCGGGGATGTGCCAGGCTGCCGCAGCGGCCGTTTCGGAACCGGCGGTGAACGCCTCGCTCAAGGATCCGTCGAATCGCTCCCGCTCGAACACTTCGACGAGCGGCTGCACGGCCAGGGACGCTCGCAAGCCGAACACGTAGGTCGCTGCGGTCGCGAGGGCGCGGGTCGGATCGGCGCATGATCCGGCAATGCCGATGGCTGCTTGGGACATGGTCAGCGCATGGCTCCACCCGTATGGAGCGTGCGTGGTCGGCTCGCTGAGCATCGACCACGCTGCCACCCTCATGACTGCCCGCCCGCGACCGGTGATCTCGCCTGGCCCGCACACCGGTCCGAGGATTGTCGGTGCGAGCGCAGCGGTGTCGACGCGAGACATCGTCGGGAAGATGAAGTTGTTCGGTCCTTCACCGAGCTTCGGTGTCGAGGCCAACGCCGCGGTCATGTCCGCACCTGTCGCTTCTCTGTCCGCCCGGGCCGGCATGGTGAGTCGCTCATCGATCCAACGAAGACGCATCGATGAGTGGCGAGTGAGTTCGCGTACCAGCGGACGCAGAAGGCGCCCGGTGAGGTTCCCACGGGGGCTGACTCGAGGCGCAAGCCAGAGGAAGATGGGGGCGTGCGCCGCCGCGGCCAGGGAACCGATGATCGAATCGGCCAACGCGTTTTGCAGTTCGAACGGCGTCAGGTGCGTTCCCAACCAGTCCGCTGCTTCGTCTGCGGCGTCGAGATCGTTGACGTCCATGGCGTCGGAGAGATGGCCGACTGCTTCGTCGACCCGGTCGAACGTCCGCCGGCGAGAGGGAAACTCTGCGGGCTCGAAGGACATGAACGTACGCACAACCTCGGTGATCCGCTCCCGGGCCTGCTCACGGGAGGTTGCGTCGACGTAGGGCAGTAGCGCTGTTCTCGCCAGCAGTTCGAGCGGCGCATGAAGCACGAAGGAGTTGGCCGGAGCGTCCCTCGGCACTGCGATGTGTTCGGCTGCGACTCCGGTGAGGTAGGCGTCGGAGTCGCGGCTGACGGCGTTGCAAAGGAGAGTTGTAGCTTGCACTCGTCCGAGAGTAATAGTTAAAGTAAACTTCATGTCAAGCCCCAACCGCCTCAAAGTGAGCCGCGACTCGACAACGGGGTCGGGGGAAGCTGACCTGCTCACCATCGGGGCGCTCGCCGAGCGATCTGGTGTCGCTGCTTCTGCGCTGCGCTTCTACGAGAGCCAGGGCTTGATCCAGTCCTCACGCTCGGACGGTGGGCAACGACGATACGAACGTGAGGTGCTGCGACGCGTGTCGTTCATCCGCATTGCGCAGCAACTCGACGTGTCGTTGGAAGAGATTCGCTCGTCGATGGCATCGCTCCCGGACGGCCGCACCCCGACCAAAGCCGACTGGCAGCGACTCGCCCGGTCCTGGCGCAAACGCCTCGACGACCGAATCGCGACACTCGAGAAGCTGCGCGACAACCTCGGCGACTGCATCGGCTGTGGCTGCCTGTCGTTGAAGGCGTGCGCGCTCTACAACGCCCACGACGCAGCCGCCGCACTCGGCGCAGGACCGCGCTACCTCCTCGGAAACAGCGCAGCAGACATCGACATGCACTGAGGGACGTGCGAGAGAGTTGAACCTCAGATCCGCCAACCCAGCTGGTTGGCCTGCTTGGGGCCCCGCACTGCGTCGCCAGGCCCCGGTAGGCCTCCAGTCGAAAGCCACACGCTGTCGTGCTGTTCGTGATGATCGACGAGCCATCCGCGCAGCTCGGCGGCCGACTCCACCTGCACCCGGTCGAAGTTCTCGGTACGCACCATCAGCGATCAGCGGGTGGCACACCACAGATCGACGATGTCGAGCAGATCGTCCCGGGCCGCTTCGACCGAATCGAGGTCGACGAAACGCATCATGCGTTGA
>JBGTEH010000679.1:0-4334 GCA_041747915.1 Ilumatobacteraceae bacterium | reverse complement strand
ATCCATCGAACATCTCGTCCCGGCACCCATTGCCGACGCACTCCGCCGCACCTTCGACGGCGACCAGAACTGAGCGAATCATGAGTTACGACGACGGCGACGAGTACGACGACATCGACGACGAGTATCCCGATCCCGGCGCGCCAGGGGGCTACGTCGGCGACGCTGAGACCCTTCTTCGTCGAGCGATCGACATCGTCGCCACCGCACCGACGATGCCGCTGTCGTCGTCGCCGCGCATCGACCGTGACGAGATCATCGAGTTGTTGGAAGAGTCGCTGCATCGCCTGCCCGAGGAGCTGCGCCAGGCCCGCTGGATGCTCAAGGAGCGCCAGGAGTTCGTCGCCAAGACGCGTCGCGAGGCCGACGAACTGCTCGAGGCGGCACGGGTTCGCGCCGAGCGAATGGTGCAACGCACCGAGGTGGTGCGCGCCGCCGAGCAGCGCGCGCGACAGGTGATGGAGACCGCCGAGGCCGACTCTCGTCGGCTCAAGCACGAAACCGAGGACTTCCTCGATCAGCGCCTCGGATCGTTCGAGATCCTGCTCGACAAGCTGCAGAAAACCGTCGGCGCCGGCCGCCAACGTCTGTCGATCGGCGCGGGCATCGATGACACGTCGGGGCTCGGACTCGAAGACGACGACCCCACCAAGGGCTTCTTCGACCAGGACCACTGATCGGCGACTGTCCATGGCCGACCCGCTGCGTCCGTTTCGCATCAACGCTGTGGAGCTGCTGCGCCAACCCGGCGCCACGCGCACGGTCCAGGTGGTGATCGACGCCGATTCGCTCGATGCCGCCCACGAGCATCTCGACGGAGAGATCAGCGTGGCGTTGCGGCTGACGGCGTTGAACAACGGAATCGGTGTCGTCGGCACGATCGACGCTCCGTGGGCCACGGTGTGTCGACGCTGTCTCGTCGACGTCGACGGCGTCGCTGTCGGCGAGGTCGACGAGCTGTATCAGATCGAGGCGCGCGACCCCGAGGCGTACCTCATCGAAGACGGTCAGTTGGATCTCGCTCCGCTCGTGCGCGAGACGGTGCTGCTGGAACTCGATCGCGAGCGAGAGTGCCGACCCGATTGCGCCGGGCTGTGCCCCGAGTGCGGAATCGACCTCAACGCCGGCCCCTGTGGGTGTGACACGACGGTGCTGGACGACCGATGGGCCGGGCTCGAAGGGTTCGTGCCCGACGCCTGAGGTCTCGACCGATGCCCGGCGGGCGGCCCGACGGAACCGCGTGATGGCTCGGGGGTCATTGACGCCGTCGCCCGATAACGTGATGCGGCCCTTGCGGCCGGGTGTGCCCGGCAGTGCAGCAGTCAATCAACGAAGGCGATCATCGATCGATCGTCCCAACGAGGAAAGCGAACGATGGCCGTTCCGAAGAAGAAGACATCGAAGTCGAAGACCCGCAGTCGTCGGGCGAGCGCCTGGCGGCTCAACGCTCCGGCTCGCAGCCTGTGCCCGCGATGCGGCAACGCAAAGACGCCGCACACCGTGTGCCCGTCGTGCGGTTGGTATCGCGACCGCGTCGTCGTCGACGTCGGCTGATCACTCGACAATGCTCCCCGTAGCCGTCGACGCCATGGGCGGCGACGACGCTCCCGGACCGATTCTCGCCGGCGCTCACCGTGCTGCTGCAACGGGCATCCCGGTGGTGCTCGTCGGACCGCCTGATCTCGAGGGTCGTACCCGCGCCGATGGAACCGTCCTCGACTTGATCGAGGCGTCCGAGGTGATCGGCATGCACGACGACCCAGCCCAGGGCGTGCGCCGCAAGAAGGACTCGACGCTGGTGCGCGCCGCTGAAGCGGTTCGCGACGGTCGTGCGAGTGCCATGATCTCGGCGGGCAACACCGGCGCCACCATGGCCGCAGCGCTGCTGCGGATGGGCCGCATCTCGGGCGTCAAGCGTCCTGCGGTGGCCACTCCCATCCCGGTACCTGGCGCAAAGCCCACCGTGTTGCTCGACGCCGGTGCGAACTCCGAGGTCCAGGCGGAATGGCTGGTCCAGTTCGCGCTCATGGGCTCGGTCTACGCACACCATCGCTTCGACATCGAGTCGCCCCGAGTCGGTTTGCTGTCGATCGGCGAGGAGCCCGGCAAGGGCGACGCGCTGCGCAAGGAGACCTACGAGCTGCTCGGCGCAGCGTCGCATCTGAACTTCGTCGGCAACGTCGAAGGTCGCGACGTGATGAGCGCCGACCTCGACGTGTGCGTCACCGACGGATTCACCGGCAACGTGGTGTTGAAGACTCTCGAGGGTGGCATGCGGGTGATCGTCAAGGCGATCCTCGACGCGTTCGACGCCGAGGCGCACTACAAGCCGCACGCCGATGCATTGATGCCGGCGCTGTTGCCCCTGTACGAATCGCTCAGCCCGGACACGTACGGCGGCGCCGTGCTGCTCGGCGTCGACGGCGTCTGCATCATTTCGCACGGTGCGTCGGGCGAAACGGCGATCGCGAACGGCATCGGTGTGGCCCGTGACATGGTCGAACACGACATGGTCGGCGAGATTCGCTCGGCCATCGCCGGCAACGCCGCCTGAACCAACCCAACTACACTCGTTGCCCGTGCCAGCAGAAACCGAACGAGCGCCACTCGAACGTGAGGAGATCTTCGAGATCGTCCGCGACCGACTCGCCGACATCCTCGAGATCGACCCGTCGACCATCAGCGAGGGCCAGTCCTTCGTCGACGATCTCGATGCCGACTCGCTCGCCCTGATCGAACTGGTCGAGGCGCTCGAGGAGACGTTGAACGAGCGCACGACCGGCTTCCGCATCGAGGACGAAGATCTCGAGGACCTCAAAACGGTGCGCGACGCCGTCGACTACGTCCACGATCGGGTCGGGTAGATCTCCGGTCGCGTGGTGGTATCCCGGTCAGCGACCGATCTCGACGCACTCGCCGATCTCGACGCGCTCGCCGATCGCATCGGCCATCGGTTCGCCGATCAGTCGTTGCTGCAGCGGGCGCTCGCTCATCGATCGTGGTGCGCGGAGACGCCGGGCGCAGTCAGCAACGAGCGACTCGAGTTCCTGGGCGACGCCGTGTTGGGCTGGGCGATCGCTGACATCGTGTACCACCGCTACGACGTCGCCGAAGGGCAGTTGACCGACCTCCGCAAGAGCGTGGTGAATGCGATCGCCCTTGCCGAGGTGGCGCAGCAGCTCGGCCTCGGGCCGCACATCATGCTCGGGCGAGGCGAGACCGCGGCGGGTGGCGCCGACAAGCCGTCGATCCTGTCCGACGCGTTCGAGGCGGTGCTCGGGGCGGTGTATCTCGACGGCGGGGCCGAAGCGGCGTACGGCATGGTCGAGCGCCTCGTCGTGCCGCGGATGCCCGAGACCGCTGATGCCATGGATCAGTTCGATCAGAAGACCCAACTCCAGGAGCTGAGCGCTCGCGCCGGTCGTGGTGCTCCGGTGTACGAACTCACCTCACGCGGGCCCGATCATGCGAAGTCGTTCCACGCGACGGTGTCCATCGACGACGAAGTGGTCGGCGAAGGCGACGGTCGGTCGAAGAAGTCGGCGGAGCAGGCCGCCGCCACACAAGCCTGCCTGACGTTCGACTGACAGCGCATGCCGGAGCTGCCAGAGGTCGAAACGGTCAGGCGCGGACTCGATCGTCACCTCACCGGACGCCGGATCGTCGCTGTCGATGTCGGGCGCGAGCGCACCGTACGTCGCACGTCACGCGAGGCCTTGATCGCCGGGCTCACCGACACCGTGGTCGAGTCGGCCGATCGGCGGGGGAAGTACCTGCTGCTCCCGCTCGACTCCGGCGACGCGATGATGATCCATCTACGCATGAGTGGCCAGGTGCTGCTCGCCGCCGCCGGCTCGCCACAGCCGCCGCACACGCATGTGGTGATGCATCTCGATGACGGCAACGAGGCATGGTTCGTCGATCCGCGAACGTTCGGTGAGGTGGTCGTGTTCGACCCGGACAACGTCGAGATCGAGCTTCCGGAACTCGCGCGCATGGGCGTCGATCCGATCGCGGAACCCTTCGACCCGGCCATCCTGCGAGCGGCCTTCGGACGATCGAGGCAAGCTCTGAAGCCGCTTCTGCTCGACCAGCACGTGGTGGCGGGCATCGGCAACATCTATGCCGACGAGATCCTGCACCGGGCCCGCTTGCGGCCCGACCGAGCGGCGTCGACGCTCGGCCGTCGGCGACTCGAAGAACTCCACGCGTCGATCGTCGGGGTGCTGAACGAGGCGATCGAGGCCGGTGGATCCACGCTCGGCGACGCGCAGTACGTCGATCTGATGGGCCACGGCGGTTCGTACCAGAGCGACCACCGGGTGTACGGGCGT
>JBGTEH010000678.1:0-4348 GCA_041747915.1 Ilumatobacteraceae bacterium | reverse complement strand
CCCGCTCCCTCGTAGCCGACGTGCCGTGCGAGCGCCACCGCGCCACCGCACAACGCCGTTCGGACCTCCGACGTGATGCCGGCCGACGGCGACTCCTCGACGACCTTCTGATTGCGTCGCTGGATCGAACACTCCCGCTCGCCGAGGTGCACCACGTTGCCGTGACGGTCACCCATGATCTGCACCTCGACGTGACGTCCGCGTACGAGGTACGGCTCGATGAACACCGCTCCGTCGCCGAACGCCGACATCGCCTCGCGTGACGCCGCAGCGATGGCATTTTCGAGTTCATCGGCAGTGCGCACGATGCGCATCCCGCGCCCGCCGCCGCCCGCCGCTGCCTTCACCAGCGCGGGATACGTCAAGTCGCCGTCGACGCGCCCGTCGACGACCTCGATCATCGAGGTGGTCGGGACACCGGCTGCGAGCGCCGCACGCTTGGCCGCGACCTTGTCGCCCAGCAGGGTGACCTGCTCGGGTGTCGGGCCGACCCACACCAGGCCGGCGTCGATCACGGCCTGGGCGAACGCAGCGTTCTCCGCAAGGAATCCGTACCCCGGATGGATCGCGTCGGCATCCGATGTCAGCGCAGCGGCGATCACAGCATCACCGAGCAGGTACGACTCGGCCGGCGGCGAACCCACGCGCGGCCAGTTCAACGCCACCGCCACGTCGACAGCATCGACGTGCAAGGAGTTGCGGTCGGCCTCGGAGTAGACCCCGACGGTGTCGATCCCCATCCGATGGGCGGTTCGAGCGATCCGTACCGCGATCTCGCCGCGGTTGGCGATCAGCAGTCGACAAATGGGCATCAGTGCCGCCACACGCCGTACTCGGTGGCGCCCTGCACGGCGTTGCTGTGCACGGCCGACAATGCCATGCCCATCACCGTGCGCGAGTCCGCCGGGTGGATGATCCCGTCGTCCCACAGCCTCCCCGTGGAGTACAGCGCCGTCGACTCGTGTTCGATTTGCGCCTCGAGCCCGGCGGTCTGCGCGGCCAGGGCCTCCTCGTCCACGTCCATGCCCCGCCCGGCCGCGGCGTTGCGAGCGACGATCTCCATCACACCCGCCAGCTGCTTCGGGCCCATCACCGCCACCCGGTGGTTCGGCCAGCTGAAGATGAACCGCGGGTTGTAAGCCTTTCCCGCCATCCCGTAGTTGCCGGCGCCGTAGCTCGCCCCGACCATCAGGTTGAAGTGCGGCACCGTCGAGTTCGACACGGCGTTGATCATCTTGGCGCCGTTGCGGATGATGCCGCCCTGCTCGGCTTTCGAGCCGACCATGAATCCGGTGATGTTGTGCAGGAACAGCAGCGGGATGTCGCGCTTGTTGCACAGTTGGATGAACTGGGCGGCCTTCGCCGCCTCCTCGGAGAACAGGATCCCGTTGTTGCCGAGAATGCCGACGGGGAACCCGTGGATCGACCCCCACCCGCACACGAGCTTGTCGCCGTAGAGCGACTTAAACTCCTCGAAGCGACTGCCGTCGAGGAGCCGAGCGAGCACTTCGCGGATGTCGAAGGGGATGCGAACATCGGCCGACGCACAGCCGAGCAGCTCGGCGGGGTCGTACACGGGCGGATCGTCGGGCTCGGTCGCGCCAGGGCCGAGTTTGGCCCAGCGCAGGTGCCGCACGATGCCGCGAGTGATGCGGATGGCATCCATCTCGTCGACCGCGAGATAGTCGGACAACCCGCTGGTGCGTGAATGCATGTCGGCACCACCGAGGGTCTCCTCGTCGACGATCTCGTCGATGGCCATCTTCACCAGCGGTGGCCCGCCGAGGTACGCCGTGCCGCGACCCTTGACGAACACGGTGTAGTCGCTCATCCCGGGGGTGTACGCACCGCCAGCCGTGTTCGGCCCGAACGCCATCGTGATCGACGGGATCCCGAGCTTGGACAACTGTGTGAGGTCCTTGAAGCTTGCCCCACCCTGGATGAACAGGTCGGCCTGTCGAGGAAGGTCAGCGCCGGCCGACTCGTTGAGCACGATCACCGGCAACCGGTTCTCGCGGGCGATCTCGTGGAATCGCGACCCCTTCTTCCACGTGGTCGGATTGCCTGACCCACCTCGGTAGGTCATGTCCGAACCCGAGATGGCGCACTCGACCCCCTCCACGATGCCGATGCCGGTGCAACTACCGACGCCGACAGGATCCTGGGTTCCCCAACCGGCGAGCGGGCTCAACTCGAGGAACGGGGTGTCGGGGTCGACGAGCGCCTCGATCCGCTCGCGCACGAGCATCTTTCCCCGCGTGCGGTGACGATCGACGTAGCGCTGACCGCCGACCGTCGGAACCGACGAGAGTTCCGCAGCGACCTCGTCCCACAGACGCTGCATCTCGGCGAGATTCGATCGGTACTCGTCGGACCTCGTGTCGAGCCGACTACGGATGACTGTGCCGATGGTCACGATCGGTCACCGTACCGGAGCGGCGGCGTGGCGGTACTGGCCGAGGCTCCGAGCCGCACTCGTTCGGCGCGATCGGATACACCTGGCGCATGGATGTCTCCCAGATACTCGACGACCTCGTGGCCGAACAGCAGAGTCTCGACGACATCGTCTCACCCCTGAGGCCGGATCAGTGGCTGCTGCCGACGCCGAGCCCTGGTTGGACCGTCGCCGACCAGCTCGCTCATCTCGCGTATTTCGACGGCACGGCCGCGCTCGCGATCGTCGATCCAGCGGCGTTCGACGAAGCGATGAAACGGTTGCTCGGCGCCGACCCGGCCGGTCCGTCGGATGCGCTGACGCTCGGTGCGTTCCGCACGATGACTCCCGACGAACTTCTCGCGGCATGGCGGGCCAACCGTGTTGACCTCGCCGCGGCCGGCGCAACGCTCGACGATGCGACCCGCGTTGCCTGGTACGGGCCGTCGATGGGGGCCAAGTCGTTCCTGACCGCGCGACTCATGGAGGCCTGGGCCCACGGGCAGGACATCGTCGACACCATCTCGATGAACGGCGGCTCGATCAACGGCGGCTCGATGAACGGCGGCTCGATGAACGGCGGCTCGATGACCCGCGAACCGACCGACCGGCTTCGTCACATCGCGCAACTCGGCTTCATCACCCGTGGCTGGACCTACCTCAACCGTGGCCTCGACGTGCCCGAAGTCCCCGTTCGTGTGGCCCTGACCTCGCCGTCGGGCGACACGTGGAACTTCGGCGCCGACACGACGTCGGACGCCACCGAGTCGATCGTCGGGCCGGCCGTCGACTTCTGCCTCGTCACCACGCAACGCCGTCACGTCGACGACACCGCTCTGGTCGTCACCGGATCGTCCGCCCGCGACTGGATGGAGAAAGCCCAACTCTTCGCCGGCCCACCCACCACCGGCCCCCCACCAACCCGAAACTTGCGCTGATTTGCCCGCTCAGCGGGCACGACAGCACATTTTTCGGAGTGGGCGGGGCGGCGTAGGGTCGGCGGGATGAACCCGTTCACGATTGACGTTGCGCAGGACACGCTCGATGATCTGCGGGCGCGGTTGCGACAGACGCGCTGGCCCGAGCGCGAGCTGGTCGACGACTGGTCGCAGGGCACGCCGCTCGCCTACGTGCGCGAGGTGTGCGAGTACTGGGCCGACGGCTACGACTGGCGTGAGCGCGAGGCGCTGCTCAACCGATTCGATCAGTTCACGACGCCGGTCGAGGGGCTCGGCGATCCCGGGCTGCACTTCGTGCATACGCCGTCGCCGCATCCCGACGCGATGCCGCTCTTGATCACCCACGGTTGGCCAGGCTCGATCATCGAGTTCCACAAGGTGATCGAGCCCCTCACCGATCCGACGGCGCACGGCGGCGACGCCGCGGACGCATTCCACGTCGTCGCCCCCTCGCTTCCGGGATTCGGTTTCTCCGGCAAGCCGCTCGACACCGGATGGGGTGTGCAGAAGATCGGTGAGGCGTTCGCACAGCTGATGGCCGATCTCGGCTACCGCCGGTACGTGGCGCAGGGGGGCGACTGGGGCTCGGCGGTGACGACGGCGATCGGCGCCTCCGACGTCGAGCACTGCGCCGCGATCCACGTGACCCTCGCAATGGGAGCTCCACCGAAGATCAACGGCGAGCCGACGGCGCAGGAACAGCGAGCGCTCGACGGCCTCACGTACTACGCCGATTGGGACGCGGGGTACTCCAAGCAACAGTCGACTCGCCCCCAGTCGGTCGGCTACGGCCTCGTCGATTCACCGGCGGCGCTGGCGGGGTGGATCCTCGAGAAGTTCTGGGCGTGGATGGACTGCGACGGCCATCCCGAGAACGTGGTGTCGCGCGACGAGTTGATCGACAACCTCATGCTGTACTGGATCAACGCCAACGGAGCGTCGGCGGCACGCATCT
>JBGTEH010000677.1:0-3087 GCA_041747915.1 Ilumatobacteraceae bacterium | reverse complement strand
TCGCTCGCGGTTCGCCAGCCGATGGCGCAGTTGATCCTGTCGAACACGGCGCGCGCCGGCGCAACGGGCTTTCTCAAGACGCTCGCCCTCGAAGTGGCGGCCGATGGAGTGACGGTGAATTCGATTCAGCCGGGTCTCCATCGGACCCCACGGGTCGAACAGCTCTACGTCGACGAACAGCTCAACACGATGCGCATGGGCGAGGCGTCCGACTTCGGTGCCATCGCCGCGTTCTTGTGCAGCGAGCAGGCCACGTTCACCTCTGGCGTGCAACTCCACGTCGACGGCGGCAGCTACCTCGGATTGTTGTAGTCCGCCGTGGTGGTGGCAGGCGTCGTGCGAGCAGACCGCGTGGCCCCGGCATCGCCGTATTCGAGTCGGCGGGCGCGCAAGCGCAGATCCTCGAGTACTCGTCGATTCGCGGCCTGGAGGTCGGCGAGGAAGGCAACGGCCCAGATCTGCGCAGCAACCACGATGAGGCCGATGCCACCAAGAAGGCTCGGCACCCGGCTCGTGTAGTCGTCTTCGAGGAAGTACAGGGCGAGCCATCGACCCAGGAGCACCACACCGACGATGAACGGAATCAGGCCGACGAGAAAGAAGAAGCGAAACGGCTTGTACAGCGCGAAGCTGCGGATGATCGCCTGCGCCGACCGCCACACGTATCGGGTGCTGCTCGACACCAGCCGCGACTCGCGCGTCTTGGCGTTGACGCCGATCGGTACCGACGTGATCGCCGAGCCGTTCCATCCCGCCTGCACGATGGTCTCCATGGTGTAGGTGTAGCGACCGAACACCTGCACACCCATCGCGGCGTCGCGCGTGTATGCGCGAAACCCGCTGGCGGCGTCGCGTACGCCGGTGCCCGAGAATCGGCGCACCACAGAGCTGCCGAGGCGCTGCAGGATCTTCTTGGTCCGCGAGAAGTCGTCGATCGACTCGATCGGCCGCTCGCCCACGACGATCTCGGCCTCGCCGGCCACCACCGGCGCCACGAGGTCGGCGATCGACGAACCCTGGTACTGGTTGTCGGCGTCCGTGTTCACGATCACGTCGGCGCCGGCGCGCAAGCAGGCGTCGAGACCGGTGAGGAACGCTGCGGCGAGGCCCCGGTTGCGGGTGTGCGACACGATGTGATCGACACCGAGCTGTCGGGCGACCTCGACGGTGCGATCGGTGCTGCCATCGTCGATGACGAGCCATTCGACGATGTCGACACCCGGAACCTTGCGGGGCAGGTCGGCCAGGGTGAGCGGCAGTGTGTCCTCCTCGTTGAAGCACGGGATCTGGATGATCAACGTGATGGGAGGGCTCGACATCAGGGCGCAGCGTAACCCGTGGCCGAGTCGGCCTCGCCGAGAGGTGGGGCGCTGCGGGCCACGGGTGCGGACACGGCCGCGCCGAACAGGTCGACGGCCACCGACACGATCCGGCTGACCACGGCCACCGACACGGCGAGGCCGGCTCCGAGGGGCGCTGTCATCATCGAGATGAAGACCGCCTCGCGCACGCCGAGGCCTCCGGGCAACCCGATGACGACGAATCCCGCGATCCACGACACCGTGGTCGCGTAGATGAGCGACACCGCAAGCTCGGCGTCGACGGTGCCGCCCAGTGCGACGACCGAGAAGATGTTGATGCCGGCGAAGATCAGCCACGCGGGAAGGTACCTCGCAACCGTCGTTGCGAACCAGCGCGCGTCGGGAAGCCGCAGCGTGCCGACGACGCCGGTGCCGAGCCGAGCGACGAGCCGATGCACTGCGTCGCGGAGCGGCCGACAAGCGAGCGCTGTCAGTCCGATCGCCAGACCCACGGCGAACAGGATCGGCACGAGCCGTGACCCGGCCGGCGACACCGTGCCGGCGAGCGCCGCCACGGCCATCGCGCCGAGCAACGTGGCGACCATCGACAACGCTGTCGACCCGTAGGCGATCGGGCGGGGCGTTCCGTCACGATGGGTCAATTCCGCCTGGCCGACGACGGGCCAGATTCCGCCCGGAACGTACTTGCCGAGTTGGCCCACGAAGAACCAGTAGAGCCCGCGGCGCCACGGCGCCGGCGGCCCGCTGTGGCGGATGATCGCCAGCCAGTTGGCGCCCAGCAGCGACATCGAGGCGAGACCGCAACCGAAGGCGGCGGCGAGCCAGATCGGGTCCGCGGAGTCGAGTGCGTCGGCGATCTCGGCCCGGTCGCGTGAGATCCGCAACGCCACGAACGCCAGGCCGGCCAGTCCGATAGCGATCCCGAGGAAATTGACGACCCGGGACCGCGTCATCTCGCCCGCACGGTGGCGCGCACCATGGTCCACGGCAGCGGTGCGGCGGTCTTGTTCACGTCGAACCGACTGCCGATCAGAGCGCCGAATCCACGGTTGGTCCAGTGGTTGATGTGACCGGGGGTGTTTCCGAGATCGCGCAGATAGCGCCCGCGAGCCATGTTCCCGACACGCCAGATCGGCTCGAACGGGACGGAGGCGATCAGCGATCCCGAACAGACCCGATCGAGTTCCTCGAGCGCTCCGCCGGTGTCGGCGATGTGTTCGAAGACCTCGATGGCCAACACGAGGTCGAACGAATCGTCGGGAAACGGGAGCGTCGTGGCGTCCCCGAAGACACATGCGAGGTCGCGCTCTCTCCACTGATCGGCCAGTTCGTCGTCTGGCAGGTCGAGTCCGAGCACCGTCGCCGATGGGAACCGTTCGATCACCCGGCGGGTGACGATTCCCTCACCCACACCGATCTCGAGGATTCGCTGTGGGGTGGCCGATGAACTGACGGCGCCGAGCATCGAGTCGAACGCGGTGAAGAACCCACGCATCATCCACTGTTCGACCTTGTTCGTCGAGGCGTACTTGTCGTACGTGTTGCCGGTGGGCACCGGTTCTGTCGTCACCATCTCCTCAGTGTCGCAGCGCCAGCGCTACATCCGCCTGTGACAGGTCAGGCGGAGGCGGTCTCGAGGGCGCGACGAGTGAGGATCTTGGCGAGGTGCTGGCGGTACTCGATGCTGGCGTTGAGGTCGGCCTGCGGGTCGGCGTCGGCGGCTGCCTGCTCGGCGGCGTCGGCAACGCTGGCGCCGCTGGCGATC
>JBGTEH010000676.1:0-11935 GCA_041747915.1 Ilumatobacteraceae bacterium | reverse complement strand
TCGCATCGGCACGCATGATGGTCAACGACTTCGCGAACGCCGACCTCGTCGAGATCCCCGGTGTTGGCCTGTTCAGTCACGAAGAGGCCCCGGTCGAGGTTGCCGCAGCACTGCTCCCCGTACTCACCGCATGAGCTCTCGTCAGTGACACTGTTCCTCCTGTGCAGCGACGACTTCGACGACATCTCGGCAACAGATGAACACGTCACCGAAGTGTCCAGCGTCTCGACGGTGCAACGCCACGCCTGCCCCGTCGACGGGCAAGTCACCACGGTGCGACACAGTCAAACTGCCGCACGGGCGTCGACGCAGCAAGTGCTCGGTCCGGCGGGATTGACGAAGGCGCCGAATCCGGCCGATGAGTGCGAATCTGGCGGCTGCAATGCCCGCGGCGCCCTCGAGACGTTCGGAGTCGACGAGCGACGAGAACTCGTTGCTGTTGCTCGATGAACCCGAATCGTCGAGCGATGCAAGGAGGCGAGCAGGACGCATCCGAGGCGTGCAACAGGCACTGCTGGGCGCGCTCGTGATCGATCCGATCCCACCAGAGGTGGTCGCCAATCTCGGCGAGCTGAGCCGTGTCCTCGACGTGGACGACAAGATGATCGACGTCGCCGGCCCGTTGGCCGATCAACAATTCGAGCTCGCGGCAATCGACTTCGACCGCAATGGCTACACCGCCGACTGGCAGCGCGCTGGCGAACTCAGACTGATCCGCATACGTGACGACCCGCGCCCGCACAGTTCCTGCATTTCCGCGAGCCCTGAGTGCTCGGGAATGTGCGTCAGGAACCCGGTGTCGTGGGGCAGTATGCTGGCGGGATCTAGTGGCGCGCGTTATGGTCGGTTCTCCAGTCACGTACGTCCCGTTCGGGAGCGGTGCCAGCCGGCCGATGCTGACACTCACAGTGATTATTCGCTGGCCGACCGCGGGCCAAACCTCCCACACTTCGCCGGCAGTGCGTCGCTGCAGACATCGTTCGAGCCGGTATTACCGGGCGGGCGAAGCGACGAGCTCGGCCGATCGAACGTGCGGACCGGGTTGGCCGGATGGTTCTGGCGTCTGGCCAGGCGTGTGCGCCGGGAGCGACGCACACGCGGGAGCTGGTAAGTCAGACGACGCGTCCGAGAAAGGCTGCCAGTCGATCTGCGGCCGGCGCTCCTGCTGGGGCGGTTTGCTCCGGCCCGTAGGGTGCGGGTTCCTCACCGCGTGGGGCGTGGGCCATGTGTGCGACGGCAAGGTCCATCAAGGACTCGGCCAGCTCCGCATTCAGATCGGTGTCCTGCACTGTGGCCTTGGGCAGGTCCCATGCGTGTTGGAACGTGTCCAGCGCCGCCAGGCCCATCAGCTTCTCGCCTGAGAACGTTCCGAACGGCAAGGTCACGGCCTTGTCCATTGCGCCGTCTCGGCGGACCTCGGCGACGGCGTCGGCCGCTGCTCGGTCGAAGGCCGCAGCCTGCTCGCTGCGAGCGACCTCGACGCCGGTCATGTTGAACGGCTTGTCCTGCAGGGCGTCGGTGACCATGTGCTGGGTGCCGATGGTGTGATCGATGAGTTGAGCGACGTCGAACGAGGCGCACGGTGTTGCGAACGTGATCTGCTCGGGAGTCACGCCCATCAACACCTGACGGAACGTGGCGATGGCGGTCTCGTAGCCCTGGATGGTCATCACGCGTCCAAGAACAACTGGATCGTGTCGACGTGGACACCGTCGTGCTCCTCGGCAACCTTCGCCTCCGGAGTTGCGAGCGCCGCCTGGAGCGAGTCGAGGTCGGGCGCCTCGATCAGCACGGCGACGGTGTTGGCGTTGCCGGCTGGGTCGCGGAATGCGGTGGCTTTCATGCCACGGGCTCCGAAGAACTCCGAGCGGGCCGGCGAGTTGAACCAGTGCTTGACGTCGTCGACATCATGGATTGCGATGACCTGCATGGTGGTTTCCCTTCGTTGGATGCGGTTCCGGGCATTCCCGGTGATCACATCGTGCGCCTCGCTGACGGGGCGGCGCATCAGGGCAACCCCCATTCCAGATCCGCGTCACCCCCATTGTCGAGGGAGCCGCTCAGTCGGTGGGATCCAGGGCCGAACGCGCTGCGAAGACGACGACGGCCGTGCGGCCCTCGAGGCCGAGCTTCGTGGCCAGGTTTGCGATGTGTCGTTCGACCGTCTTGGGTGAAACATGCAGCGTCTCGGCGATACCCCTGGTCGAATTAGCGTCGGCGAGCAACTCAAGGACGTCGGCTTCACGGGCGGACACGCCCAGCGCCCGCAGCCGGGGCGGGACGCGTTCGTCGCTTTGTCGCTGGCGTGGGAGTGCGGACCCGAGCGCCCCGAGCAGCGACCCGCACGAGGACGCAAGACGGTCGTCGCCTCGTGTCTCGAAGTAGCTGTAGGCATCACGCAACCACGTGATCGGATCTCCCCAGCCATCGGCGTGTGCCGTCTCGGCCACCAATCGGCGGGCGTGGTGTTGGAACCACGGTGTCGGTTGTACACGCTCGGCCAGTGCGACATGACGGTTCGCATCGTCGAGCGCTCCACGACGGCCAAAGACGACCGCCCGCGCATAGCTCCGGTAGCTGTCGATCATCACGTGGTTCGGGCCGACGTATGCGTCGAGTTCGTCGATCGCCGCTGTCCCGGCCTCGTCTCCGTCGAGCGCGTGGAGCAGGGCCCAGATCCCCCGTTCGGGACACGCCATCGCCGGCGCCACCCGCAGCTGATCCATCATCTGCTCGAGTGCCGGACCGGTGCGGCGAAGATCATCTCGGAAGATCCAATACGTGGCTCTGGCCACGCCACCGAGTGCGATCACATCCGGGTGACCGTCGGAAATCGTGTCGGCCTCGGCCACGAGCAGCTCCATGCGCTCCCTGTCGCCATTCTGGGCAGCGCCGATCGCCAGCCAGTCGGTCGCGACACCGTGCAGCGTAGGAAGCCGAAGGCGCTCTGCCAGGTCGATGCAGCGGCGAGCAGCGGGGGCGATCTGGTCGGTGTTGCGACGGTCGTGCGCCGAACATGCGAGGAAATTGTCGAGGTGCGCGACCACGACCAGCGCGCCGGCGTTCTCCGCGTGCTTACGCGCGGCGAGGATGCGCTGGGGCGGCTCGTACTCCCAAAGGGCGAGCGACGAGCGCTCCATCAACCCACGCAGCTGCCACGTCGGGAGGCCATGCTCTCGTCCGATCCTCACCACGCGGTCGAATGTCGCAGCGGGGTTGCCCTCGCCGCGACCGCGCTCGCACCGGCCGATGACGAGCGCAGTTGCCGCCTGCAGCTCGTGGTCGTGGTGCTGTTCCGCGATCTTCATGGCACTCCGGGCCAGCATTGCGGCGTCGACGAAACGGCCTTGGCCGACGGCGACCTCGGCACTCACTGCGTCGATGCGCGCCCCGATGAGCGACCCGGAAACGTCCTCGACGAGATCGTGTGCCGCCGTCGCATATCCGCCGGCAACGTCCCAGCGGCTCGCCTCCGCCGCTGCCCGTGCCATTTCCAGATAGATGTTCGCACGCTGCTCCGGCGACGCCGCTGCCAGCATCTTCTCCCCGGCGGCGAGCGCCTCATCGACGGCTCCCGTCGTTGCGAGCACCAACAACAGGGCCTCACCGATCTCGAACCACTCCGGTTCCGCCTCGTTCACGAACGACCACGCACGGTCGAGCATCGGTACTGCGCTCGACAACGCACCTCGCTTGCGCGCGCGGCGGGCGGCCCCGAGCAGGAGTTCGGCTGCCCGCCTTGTGTCACCTGCCTCCTCGGCAATTGCGGCGGCCTGCTCACCAAACGAGTCACTGAAATCCGGCCGATTGTGCTCCAGAGCGGCCAGCGCCCTGCGGGCGATCTCGATCCGCTCGAACGGGAGCAGCTCCTCGAGGACAGCCTCTCGGGTCAGAGCGTGCCGGAACTCGAAGCCAGTGGGTTCGGAGCGGTTCGCCGTCACGAGCTGGGCCTTGACTCCGGCACGCAGCGCGTGAGCGACCGTCTCGATCGGCACTTCCAAGGCCGCGCGAAGCAGCTCGGTGTCGAACCGCTGGCCGAGCACCGCGCCGATGCGGATCACACGTGCAGCACCATCATCGAGGGCGCCCATCCTCCGACGAACGAGTTCGGCGAAGCGTTCGGGCACCGCAGGTGCACCGGCCGCATCGACTCGCCAACCGTCGGCGGTCGACGTGATCGTGCCGTCGGCGACGCTGGTCGTGAGGAGTTCCTCCACGAGGAGCGGCAGACCATCGGCGAAGTCGCCGATCAAGGACATGACGCTCTCATCCACCACCTCGGCACCGAGACACATCGACGCCATCGTCGCCAGCTCATCGTTGCTGAGACGACGCAACTCGATCCTCGTCGCAGATCTCCTCGCGGTCAGGTCGCTCAATACTCGTCCAACGTGTTCAGGACTCTCGAGCCTGGTGGTCACCACGCACAAAACCGGTGCCGTTCCCAGATTGTCCGCTACGTACTCGACGACGGCCGTCGTGTCGGGGTCCGACCAGTGCAGGTCCTCGAGCACGAGCACACACGCATCGCATGCGGCAGAGGTCAACAAGCGCAGGAGACCCTCGCCGATCTCCATCGCGCTCGCCTGATACGTCGCTGCGTCGACGCTGCGCCACTCGGGAACGACCTGGGCCAACGCCCGCCGGTCGACCGTTGGCCCGCCGTCTGCGCCGAGCCGCCTGACGTGGCCCGACAACGCTTCGAACAGCGGACGGAACGGCACGGGCGTGCCGGTGTCGACGGCCCGTCCAACCAGCACTGGCAGCCCTCGACCTGCCGCCACCTGGCAGAGCTCCTTGACAACCCGAGACTTGCCGACACCCGCCTCGCCTGTCACCCACACGAAGCTCCCCGCCCCAGCGATGGCCTGATCGAGTGCGGCCTCGAGAGCCGCTGTCTCATCACCGCGGCCGACGACAGACGGGCAAGAAATCTGCAACACCGACACATTCTTGCAGGCACTCGCGAGTCGCACGTTTCCATACGGAACGTGGCCGCGACGCAACGCGAGCACACGGTCGAGGACGACGGGAGCCGCTCGAAAGTGACGTTGACAAACCCCGTCCTGTGTGCTCGTGGCTCGCTCGAGATCTGCCCCTGCCGGATGCTCGATAAGCGTCGCGGGACGGACCGTCGTCGACCGGGAATCCAGAACGCCGTGTGTTCAGAGAGCGAGACTCGTGGGCGATGAGCTTCAGTTCGTTCGGCTGGTCAGGACGATCTTGGCGGTGCGTTGCGGCCAGTTTCGTGGTGGGGTGGTCCCTGCGATGGCGTAGGCGTACCAACTGCCGGTGCACATGGTGACCAGGAGTTGTTGTGTGGGTCGGTCGGCGGTGATGGTTCCGTCGGTGGCGGCAGCGGAGATGATTGCGGCGATGCGCGTGCGGCGGGGCGCGACGACCGCTACGCGATAGGCGTCTTTGATCGCAGGGTCGGTTGCTTCGTTCAAGATGACGGCGGTGAGGCTGAGGCCGTTCGCGGAGAGGATGCCGGAGCGGAAGGCCGCCAGTTCTGCGATGAGGTCGCTGATGTGTTCGCCCGTGCGGTCGGGGGCGGTTGCTTCTGCGAGCGAGGCGACTGCAGCCACGGCGAGTTCGGTGATGTCGGGGTATCGGCGGTAGATCGCCGGTCGAGTCGTCCGAGCCTGCTCGGCGACGGCCACGTAGGTCAGGCCGTCGAGGCCTGAGGATCGAAGAATGTCGAGGGCAGCGTCGACGATCGCCTTCTCCAGGTCGGGGTCTCGTGGGCGGCCTCGCGTCGCTGGTTCGTTCGGTATGAACGCGACACTACCGATTGCGATGCAGGGTTGTCACGAATGTGGGAATGTCCTACGCTCGCGTATCGTTACATAGCTGTATCGGAACACCGTGGTGGTGTTCCCCAATGGGAAGGTGGACACCGTGTCCAAGCAGAAGAATGTTGCATTCGTCCTGTCGAACAAGGCGGTCTCATCGGTCACGGGTTGGCCGATCGGGTTCTGGCTCGCTGAGCTGACGCACGCGTACGCCGAGTTCGTCGACGCTGGCTTCGCGATCACCTTGTTCAGCCCGGACGGCGGAGCGTTGTACATCGACGACTTCTCCGATCCCTACGCCGACAACGGATACTCGGCCGACGACGAGATCTCGAAGCGCTTCCTCGAGAACCCCGCCACGAAGGCGTTGCTCGACTCGACGAAGCCTCTTGCGGACCTCGATCCGTCAGGGTTCCACACCGTGTTCCTCGTCGGTGGCCAGGGTCCAATGGAAACCTTCCGTCACAACCCGGCCGTCGAGGGTGTCGTGCGCGACTTCTACGAGGCAGGCAAACCAACCGCCGTCGTGTGTCACGCGACCGCCGTGCTGCTCGACGCCACCGACTCGAACGGCGACCTGATCGTGACCGGCAAGGAGTGGACCGGATTCACGACAGCCGAAGAGGAGTACGTCGAGCAGAACGTCGGCCAGAAGTTCCAGCCGTTCTGGATCGAGAACGAGGCCGCCAAGATCGACAACACGACCTTCGTCGCAGCCGAGCCGATGTCGGCCCACGCGATCCGGTCCGGCAATCTGATCACCGGTCAACAACAGCACTCCGGCACTGCGGCTGCGAAACTCGTGATCGAAGCCCTCGGATGACGCGCTCGATCTGCGTGGTCGGTGCCGGCATCGTCGGCACCAACCTCGCACGAGCATTCACGTCGGTCGGGCACCACGTCGTTCTCGGCGCCCGGAACCCGTTCAGTGACAAGGCCATCGCAGCCCGAAACGAGCTCGGACTCGATGTCGTCTCGCTCGAGCATGCTGCTGAGGGAAGGGACGTCGTGGTGCTCGCGGTCCCGTACATGGCTGTGACTGACACCGTCGCAGCGCTCGGCGACATCGGTGACGCCGTGCTCGTTGACGCCACGAACACCGTCGGCGAAACGTTGCCGGAGGGTGCCACCAGCATCCTCGACGTCATCGCCAAGACGAACCCGTCAGCGACCATCGTCAAAGGATTCAACACGATCGGCGCCGAAGCATTCGTGAACCCCACGATCGATTCCAGAATGCTGTTCCTCCCGATCGCCGGCGACCAGCCCGGAGCCGACCTGGTCGCCGAACTCGCTACCGGCATCGGATTCGACGCGATCGTGCTCGGTGATCGCAGTACCGCTCGGATCGTCGAGAACGCCGCCGAGCTGTGGATCCACCTCGCGTTCCGAACCGGACTCGGACGAAGCTTCGGCTTCGCCCGCCTCGAACGATGACGAACCCCCACGCGCTCGGCCGGAACGGCCTCGGGCAGAACGGCCCGGTCACGACCATCGTCACCCGCACCGTTCCCGCCGAGCGTCGAGACGACTACGAAGCATGGCTCCATCGCTGCTCGCTGACGCTGAGCACCTCGACGGATACCTGGGCACCGACGTCCACCCGCCCACCGGCCAGAACGATCGCTACACGAGCGTGTTCCGTTTCGCCTCACTCGAACACCTCGAAGCGTTTCAGCGCAGCGACCTGTTCCACCGATCCCAAGCAGAGGCAGCGACCATTGTCGACAGCGACCCGGTGTGGGAGTCCCACACCGGCCTCGAATTCTGGTTCAATCCGCCACCAGGCACCGTCGTGGCTCAACCGGTGCGGTGGCGGATGGCGGTCCTGATCGGAGCCGTCGTGTACGTACTCGTGCTCGTGTTCGGCGTGCTCGCCACCGCACTCATCGGTGACTGGCCCAGCCCACTACGCCTCGCGGCAATCATCGCCGTCGAGATCACCCTGATCACCTACGTATTGCTGCCCTGGCTCACGAGACCCCTCGCCACCTGGATCTACCCCACCACCGCAACGACCTGACATCGGGATACGGGCGGCAACAGCGACTCGATCTTCGTCGGCCTTCGCAGCGATCTGACTCCGAGCCGGGTCGCTTGATCGGTTTCGTCCGATATCCGCGACTTCGGCGAGGACTCAGCCGATATCGATGGTTGAGCGCTTGGCCAACTCAGTCACCAACGTCTCGATCGGTGTACCTGATCGTTCGGCGCAGTCCCGGACGATGGCAACCGCTGCGAACAGCGCGTACTGCCAGTACAGCTCGATCCAGTTCGTCACCTCGTCGAGCAGGTCGGGTTGCAGGCCGCCCCGAAGGGCGAACGGAGTCAGTACCGCGTACTGGATTCGCCGGTGCTCCTTGCCTCGGAACTCAACTTCGGGAAGATGGTGCGACAGCAGGTCCCGGTAGACGACAGTGTCGGCGCGTGTGGTGCCGACGACGTCAAGGGCGTCGGCGGCGAGTTCCATGAAGACTTCGCCGGGGAAGGTGTTGTGGCGCACGTGCAAGTCGGCGATTGCTGACGAGAGCTGGTTGGCATCGTCGCCTCGGGCGAGACCTAGGAGCAACCGCTGCAGCGCCTCGACACGAACCACATCGGCGGGCCGTTTCATGCCCACAACACTATGCATCTGTCGACCGGCGAATTCTCAAAGGTCGGCGCCGACGCGCATTCTCGAGCACTCGGTCGAGCGAAAACGTGCCGATTCGTTTTCAGCCGATCGGTGTCCTTGGGCCGGTGTCATGGGTTGCCGATTGAGGTGGTGATGGCGATCGAGCCTTGGATGCTGCGGGCGACGGGACATCCGTCGGCGTGAGTGTCCAGCACGCGCTGGATCTTGTCGTTGTCGACCCCGTCGAGGTCGAGACCCGAGTAGGTGACGTGGATGCGTTTGATCACGAGGACCTTGCGTTCGAGTTCGATGTCGCCGCGAGCGTGACCCACCAGACCGGTGGGGTCGATCTGCCGTGCCGCGAGGGCTCCGGCAAACGTGCCCGTCAGTCAACCGCCTGCAGCGGCGACGACGTAGTCGAGCGTCGTTGCATGCGGCTCGAAATCGTCAGGGTTCACCCCGTAGTGCTCCGCGACGGCACCGTGAACGCCGAACACGACCGGGGCGTCCTCGGCCGGTAGGTAGGCATCGCGAATCGGGCCGTGTCGGCGTTCGATCCGGACGTTGGAAACGTACGCGGGTTCGGTCATGGAGACTCCTTTGTTGCGCTTCTGTCGACCGTACTCGCCGAGTCGAGCGCACTGATCACCGGATGGAACGGTGGATTCCCGATCGGCGACGTACGCCAACTCTCACCGCGAATCCTCGTCGAGTAAGCCTTGGGCGCGCAGCCCCGCCGTCGCGGTCACGACGAACACAGAGACTCGGGCGCGGCATGGTTTCCAAATGTCGATCAGGATCATTTGATCATCAGCGCTCGATAGTCCGATCTCGATCGCGAGATGACCCGCACATCAGGCCCTACTGCGGTACCGCATCGTTACGTCGTCAACCCGGGTTCGGGGACGCGTCCACGAAAGCACAGAATCCTTCGCTGTGGACGAGCGGTCGCCCGGTGGTCCGCTCCCTAGCCGTCTCCCTCATCGTCGGAACCGACGTGGCCGCGAGCCAACTAGGCTCCCGCAAGCGTCGTGGGTCACGACGCTTGACGATAGAAGGAGCTTCAGATGCCAAGAATGATCATCACCCACAGCGTCGCTGATGTCGACAATTGGCTGGGGTTCAAAGCGGAGCGGGCCGAGGCCGTCGCGGGCCTCGGCGGGACGAACATCGTTGACCACGTGGCACACGACGGCAGCAACATGATCGCCGTGTCGTGCGACGTCGCGGATGTCGATGCGATGATGGCGACGCTCGGGTCGCCGCCTCCGGAGATTGCCGCCGTCATGGAGAAGCACGGGGTGCTCCCTCCCTTGGTCGCCTACGTCGAGGAATAGCCCGGCTCGATTGCCGGTGTGGCGGGGTACATCGTGAACGGCGCGTCCCATCGATGTCAGTCCAAGGAACCCGATAACGCGCACTTGTAACCCACGTTGCACAATACGAACGGCCCGCTCGTATCTACCCCACTGCAGTGCTCGGTAATCACGATCCGTGTCGGCATCCGCCCTTGTTCCGCCCTCAGATCTCTGGACATTGTCGCCACCCCTCGCTGAGCTGCAGTGATGTGAGCACCACCTCGATGCTGGGGGCTGGACAGCCCCATCCGCCACTGCCACAAAACACCTGGTCAGAGTTTGCCTCCGGACCTCAAACACTTCGCGGGTTCCCGAGTGGTGGTCTGCTCGACGTGAGGTGAGAAAGTGTGGCGGCCATATGTACGTATGGCGCATCGACGTAGTGTACACTTCAGGCATGGACGTTGCAGTCACCGAGCTCAGAGCCCACCTCGGCCAGTGGATCGACGCGGCACGGGAGGGGAACGAGATTGTCATCACTGATCGAGGGACCCCGGTCGCCCGAATCGTTGCCCTCGACTCGACACCGATCATCGACCGCCTCACTGCGCAGGGCGTCATCAGTCGTCCGACCAGGTCGACCCGGCCGGTCGCTGGCGATCGGCAACGGCCAACGCCGAAACGACCTGTTGCTGACATCGTCAATGAGCAGCGTCGCTGAACGTGGCCCTCATCTATTTCGATTCGAGCGCTCTCGTCAAACTCGTGGTCGACGAGGCTGGGTCCGACATTGCTGCAGCGCTGTGGAACGCGTGCGATGCAGCGCTGTCGAGTCGATTGGCGTATCCCGAGGTCTGCGCCGCGCTTGCATCGGCCGGCCGCAATCACGACTTAACCGATTCCGAGGCGTCAGATGCTGCAGCTGAATGGGAGGTGTTCTGGGCATCGATGCGTCCGGTCGAGTTGACCGCCGACATCGAGCGAGCTGCCGGTGCGCTGGCAGCACGTCGACATCTCCGCGGGGCTGACGCCGTTCATCTCGCCAGTGCGCTTGCGCTCGGCTCCACAGATCTCACGGTCGCGGTGTGGGACAAGCGCCTTCACGCCGGCGCCGATGCCGTGGGGCTGGCTGTCGCGCCGGCCATCATCGGTTGACGTACAAACCCGCAATCTGAGCGACACCGAGGGATCGCCTCGCTCGTCACGCCGGGAAGCGATGGTGGCCGCACGAAATCGCCGACTCGGCCTGACCGATCACGCTGAGATCCATGACGGGACTGGTCGGGTGAGGGGTTCCACGAGCTCGTCGCCGAACTCGTGTGCCAGCCGGCCGGCATGGTCGACACTGCGTTCCTCCGGTCCGATGCGCTGCCAGGGCGGGCGGCGCTCGGTTACCTCAACGACGACGGACTGGCAACGAACGTGTTCCACCTTCCGGTGCGCGGCAATGGCGACGGAGGCATCTACACGACGGCTGCCGAAGTCCACGCCTTCTGGGATGCCCTCATGGCTGGACGGATCGTCTCACCTGACACGGTTGCGGAGATGACGCGCCCACGCAGCGACGCCGACGACGGATTGCGGTTCGGACTCGGGTTCTGGATCGGCACCGATGCCGACGCTGTGTCGATCCACGGGTTCGACACCGGTGAAGCGCCCCGGGTTCGGTAGAGGCTGTCGTGTGCCCCGGGTTTCGCGCGGTCAGCTTGCGGATGATCTGATCCGGCGTATGCCGCCGGCGCTTATTCGATGTCATGTCGTTGCTGATTCTTCCTGCCCGAGAACCGGGCCATCAAGAGACGCACAACGACTGGACCACTACGGAGGGCTCACCTCACGCGACCCACTGTGTACCGAACCATCGCCCGCACCACCTCACAGACCAAATAGCTGGGCTCGGGGTCAGGGGTGCCAACGGGGGCTCATGCTCGGATCCTCCCAAACCCCACGTACGTCTTGGGGATGGTGGAAGGGTCAGCTGGCTGCCAGCAGCGTTCCTACGAGCTTTCGCTCTTCGTCATCGACAACGTTGTGGCGGGCGAGGAGTGTGGCGTTCGCGATGGCGACGATGCGGCTGCGATCGTCGACGTGCTCGTCGGGTTCGAGCCAAGCTTGCACGTCGGTCCACCGCCACAGTGGCGATCTGGTCGAGAGGCCGTACGCGGGGTCGGGGAAACCGGAGCTGTCGGCGTCACGCTTGATCCAGTGGTTCACGGCTTGGCGGGTGC
>JBGTEH010000675.1:0-15806 GCA_041747915.1 Ilumatobacteraceae bacterium | reverse complement strand
TCGCAACGATCTGAACGTCGTGGGCGAGCGACCAGTTGTCGATGTAGTAGTGGTCGAGCCGCTTGTAGTCGGCGAACGTGGCGTCCGAGCGCCCCGACACCTGCCAGATTCCGGTGATGCCGGGGAGCACACGAAGTCGCTCGTGCACATCCGCCTCCCACTGCGCGACCTCGGAGGGCAGCGCCGGCCGTGGTCCGACAACGCTCATCTCACCGCGCACCACGTTCCAGAACTGAGGCAACTCGTCGAACGAGAACTTCCTCAGGACATGACCGACCCGTGTGACTCTCGGGTCGTTGCGCATCTTGAACAGCGGTCCGTCGCTCTCGTTGTGTTCCATCAGTTCGGCCTTCATCGCATCGGCGCCCTCGAACATCGTTCGGAGCTTCAGAATCTCGAAATGCTGACCGTTGACACCGGTGCGAACCTGCCTGAAGATCACCGGTCCTCTCGACTCGAGTCGGATCGCCACCATCGACAGCACGAGGATCGGCAGCGTCAAGAACAACCCGACCAATGAGACGGTGTAGTCGAAGATGCGCATCGCGATGTAGCGCCATCCGGTGCGGATGGTCGGCTCGATGTACAACATGGCGCGGTTGTCGATCTCCTGCACACGGAGACGGCTGACGTCGATGTCATGAAGGCTCGACACGAGGCTGACGTGCAGGCCTGCGTCGGTCAACCGGCGGCTGAGCATGTTCACCGTCGGGCCATCCACGGAGTAGAGCGAGATGAGCACCCCCGTCGCGCCATGCTCGGCGGCAACGTCCTCGACGCGCGACAGGTCGCCGACCAATGGCACGCCGTGAAATTCGTCCTCCGTCGTCTCCGATGCCACGAATCCGACGGCGTGATAGCCGAGTTCGGGACGCTCCTGCAACGCTCGAACCATTGCGGCGGCGTACGCATCGGCGCCGACGACGAGGATGGGACGCGACAGGCGTCCCGTGCGTCGTAGCCGGCGGAAGACGGAGCGGGCGAACCGTCGCTCGATCAGCATTGCGACGACGACGGCGACGAACACCAGGACGACCCAGCCCCGCGTGAGTTCTGGTTGCTGCAGGATGAACGCCAATCCGATCATCGATCCGACGCCCATGGCTGCGGTTCCGACGACATGCTTGGCCTCGTCGGCCGGGCGCAGGTTGGTACGCGCTGAATGGAGGCGATTGACGCCCGCAGACGCGAACCAGAACGGTGCGGCGGCCACCAGCAGGAGCCATTCCGTCTGGACCACGTTGACTGCGACAGGCCACCAGAGCGCCTGCGCAGCGAATGCAAGGCCGACGCCGACGAGCCCTGCCACGACATCGGCGAGGACCAGCCATCGCTTGACGGTGCTGGGATGCAGGGTTGGATGCGGCTGGCCATCGAGCGTCGACGACCGGTGAGTGACGTGCAGGTGACGCACCGGTTCGTGACCCGTGAGTGATTGATCAGAGGGTCGTTCGACCGCCTGCCTCGCTGTGCCCCGCCAGTCCACGGCGTCCTTCCTATCGTGCCGAATTGTGCTTCACCTGTGCTATCACAACTGTCAGACAACCCGAAAGTGACATTTGGCGGATGGTCGAGTGCCGCAATGACCAGACGTCCGACGTGCGTCGGACCGAACGTGGCGAGCGCTACTTGATGGTCGACGGAATATCGTCGACTACTTCGGGGTCGGGCAGACCTTGGACATCATGCGTGTTCCACGGCTCGGGGATCTCGACGTCGCCGCGCTTCTGTCGGCGATCGTTGAATTCGGGGTAGGCATCCTTGCGAACCTTGCGGCGCGGTACCCGATTGATGACGATTCCGAGCAATGCCCCACCCGCTTCATTGATTCGGGCCACAGCCTCGGACAATGTGTCGAGATCGGTTTGGTCGTGGCTCACGACCAAGATCACGTGGTGGGCCTTCGAAACGACGATCGAGCTCTCGGGCGCGCCGCGCAGTGGCGGCGAGTCGACCACGATTGTTCGCCCCGGGGCCACGAGTTCGTCGACGACCCTCGGCAACGTCGATCCGATGACGTCAGCTGCTCGCCCGACAGGAAGACCCGCCGTAAGCACCTTGAGCGTGGCGTAGGTCGTCGACTGGAGTGTGACGTCGTTGTCGCCCGACGCGAACAGATCGCCAATGCCGTACCGTCGCCCGGTGCCCAGTTGCTCGGCGAGCGTCGGACGCCGCAGGTCGGCCTCGATGGCCACAACGTCTCGACCCACTTTGGACATCGCGCAACACATTCCTGCCGCCACTGTGGTCTTGCCAGCATGCCGATCGAGCGAGATGACACTGATCGCGCGATCGGAACTGTCGAGCAGACGGAATTCGACGTTGATGCGAATTGTCTCGAACGCGGTGAAGACCTCGTTCGAGGCTCCGGACCCGTTTCGGAAGAGCTTGACGATGGGCAGTTTTCTCTCGGATCGTGCGAACTTCGGGATCTCGCCGAGAATCGTCGTGCCCAACCGCTCGCGCACGGCGTGACGGGTGTCGAAGGCCTGCATGATGCGGTCTGCGGCGAGTGCCGCGAACACAGCGGCGATGAGGGCGATGACCATGCTTGCCAGGAGGATCGGCCGCGGATTGGGAGCCGTCGGCGACGACGGTTCGGAAGCGGGGTCGAGGAGCACGACCTCCAGTGGACCCGTACCGCTTCGTTCCACGATCAGTTCTTCCGACACGGCATTCGCCCACACGGCCACCGCTTGGGGTGACGCACCACTGGCGGTGATCTGAACGACACTCTCATCGACGGCGGCCGCAATCGCTGGGCGGGGCTGTCGGAGCCCCTCCGGGACCCGTGTTTGTGCTGCGTCGCGCAGACTGTCGCTCTGCGCCCACTCCTGAAGAGCGGGCAGGAGAAAGTTGATCTGCTGAATCGACAAGTCAGCGTCGGTGTTCGCGGCCAGGTCGAGCACCAGTGTGGCCGTGCTCGAATAGGTCTTCTCAGGAACGAACGCCGCGGCCATACCGAGCATCAGCACGAACGAGCCCGCGAGAAACGCGACCACCCAGTGGCGCGTCAGTGTGCGGAGAAGATCACGAAAGTCCATCGCACCGCACAGCTGCTCGTTCGGCCAAGCTTGCGAGGGTTTCACGAGGTGATGAATCGCACGCCATCGCTCGTACTCTACCGGGCCGATCATCGGCGGCAGGGGCGCTCACCGTACTCATGGCCGGACAGGCCCTGTGCTCTGGGTGGCGCGGAGACGGTCGACCGCCCGGCCGTGCGGTACCTGGACGTCGGCGTAGGTGAGGACCTGGTCCTTGGCGATGGAGCGTAGGAGCCGGCAACCCTCGGCGACGCCCAGCGGGAGCAGGTCATCGGCAGCGGTCACGTCGGCTCGTTCGGCGAGGCCGTAGGTCATGTAGCCACCGAGGCCGTCGATCTGATCGCCAGCGCACAGGTCGATCTTCGCGGTCGTGACGACCTCGACGGTTGCAGGACCGAGTGGGCGCAGCGCTGCGTCGCCGAAGAGTGCCGCGCGCGCCACTGTGTTCGGAACCTCGAAGTGGCACAGGTGGTACGGCGTGTAGAACGAGTACAGCGGGCCTTCGCCGAGCTTGTACAGGTTCAGGTAGTGGCGCTGCTTGGGGTCGTCGTGGGTGGCGAGCACGAACACGCCGGGCCCCGGCTGTGATCCGACGACGTAGTCGACCACTCCGCCGAGCCGCTCGAGTTCGTCGACGTTGTACATGTTCACGAGTTCATCGACGTGACCACGGTGGTCGGCGCCGCGCATCCCGCGATGTTCGACCGTCATGCCGGTGGCATTGGCGACGATCGCCTGCTCGAACGAGATCTTCGTTCCGTCCGCAAAGCTGGTCACCATCGCGGGATCCTGGCCCCATTGCTCGGCGAACCCCTTCTGCGTGGTCGGGTTCCGATACGGATCGTGCAACCCCTTGACGTTGCCAGCGACCAGCGGACGCAAACCGATTCCCTTGACGAAGCGCACGAGATTCATCTGTACGCCTGGCTGGTCACCGTCGCACCCGGTGTAGACGACGCCGGCCGATCGGGCCTGCTGCGAGAGGGCCCAACCGACGGTCCCGTCGACCTCGGCATTCATCAGCACGACATGCTTGCCGCCGGCGATGGCGGCCTCGCTCACCTGGCAGCCGTACTCGACGGCGCCGGTTGCGTCGACGACCACATCGATGTGGTCCGAGGAGCAAACTGCAGCGAAGTCGTCGGTGACGACCGGGCGGCGCCGCTCCAGCGCCTCGTGGATGGAGCGGCCGTCGGGGGTGATCGCGTCGTCGACCCCAGCGTCGGCATACACGTCGACGCCCTTCGGGAGGGTGCGGTTGACGATCGCCGAGACGGTCATTCCGGGAACCGAGTTGACGATCTGGTTCGTCAATCCTCTGCTCATGAAGCCGGCGCCGACGAGCGCAACGCGGATCGGCGTGCCCGCGGCCTGGAGTTCGGCGAGCCGATCGTCGATGATGATCACGATGTCGCTCCGCTGTTCTGTGCGAGTTCGACGAGTGCGGCGATCGAACCGAGCAGCGGCCAGTTGCGGTCCTTGTCACTCATGACGGTCGGCGTCATCGGCCAGTCGATTTCGAGCACCGGATCGTCGAAACGCAGTCCGCGTTCGGTGTTCGGTGTGTACGGCTGGCTGACCTGATAGTGCACCTCGGTCGCGTCCCGCAACGTCTGATAGGCGTGGGCGAACAACGCCGGGATGAACAGCGCCCGATGGTTGTCTGCGCTCAGTTCGACTGCGATGTGCCGGCCAAGGGTCGGCGAGTCGGGACGCATGTCGACGATGACGTCGATGATTGCGCCGCGCGTGCAACGCACGAGCTTCGCCTCCGGTGCGTCAGCGGTCTGGAAGTGCAGACCGCGCAGCGTGCCGGCCGCATGGTTGAACGACACGTTGCACTGAGCGACCACCGGCTCGAGGCCGGCATCGATGAATTCGTCGCGGCAGAATGAACGAGCGAAGAAGCCGCGGTCGTCGGTCAGTTCGACGACGTCGACGAACGCTGGACCCTGGATTGGGGTGGGGGTGATGTTCATGATTCCTCTCGGCAATGCGCGGTCGTCACCACGTCCAGCGCAGCATCTCGTCTACCTGGCCGGTGTCACGAAGGTGCCGGATCTGGGCGAGGCGAACGTGGGCGCGACTGGTCTTGGTGGCCTCGTCGAGGTGGACGTGGCGGAGCACGTCGAGGAGTTCGGCGATGCCCGCAGCAACGTCCCAGTCGCACGAGAAACCCGGGAGCTTGCTGTGGATCTTGGTGAAGTCAGCTCGGTAGTCGCGGGCGTCTGCACCCGGCGGACCGAACTCGAGCTCGCAGCCCGGAACGTGTTCAGCGACGAGCTCGGCGACCTGACGGACTTGCAGGTTCTGGTTGTCGGAACCAACGTTGAACACCTCGCCGTTGACGACGGCCTCGTCGGCGTCGAGGACGCACTGCGTCGCCTTGGCGATGTCGAGGATGTGCACGAACGGTCGCCACGGCGTGCCGTCGCTGGTCATCGAGATCTTGGACGTCAGGAACGCCAGCGCCGTGAGGTCGTTGACCACGAGGTCGAATCGCTGGTTCGGAGAGGCTCCGAACGCCGTTGCATTGCGGAGGAAGGTCGGACAGAAGTCGTCGTCGGCCATTGCGCCAACATCGGTTTCGACGTCGAGCTTGGCCCGGGCGTACGCGGTGAGTGGATCGGTCGAGCTCGTCTCGTCGCTCGCGTCGGCACCACTCGCTCCGTACACGCTGCAGCTCGACATGTGCACGAAGCGGCGCACGCCCGCTGTCCGCGCGGCCTCGGCGAGGCCGACCGTGCCGCGATGGTTGACGCGATCCGTGAGGTCGGGGTCGAGCTCGCCGACGGGGTCGTTCGAGATCTCGGCAAGATGTACGACGGCGTCGAAGCCGTCGAGGTGTTCGGCGGTGATGTCGCGGATGTCGATGTCGACGAGCGCCGGGACCCTGTCTCGCGAGTGGTAGAGCCGACCGACCGCGTGCAGTCCCGAATCGAACCCGGTCACGTCGTGGCCGGCCTGCAGGAGCACATGACCCATTCGACTGCCGATGTACCCGTTCGCGCCCGTGAGCGCCACCTTCATAGTCATCGTCTCAGTCCCAATTCTTCGTCCACGGGGTGTCGCCGGTCTCCCACATGCGCTGCAGATGGAGCTTGTCGCGGATGGTGTCCATGCACTGCCAGAAGCCGTCATGGCGATAGGCGCACAGTTCGCCGGCCTCGGCGAGGGCCTCCATGGGCGCTCGCGACCAGTCGCAGTCGTTCGGGATGTAGTCGAACACCTCGGGCTCGAGAACGAAGAATCCGCCGTTGATCCACCCGGCATCGAGTTGCGGCTTCTCCGTGAACGAACGCACCTGGTCACCACCGTCGATATCCATCTGTCCGAACCGCGCGACGGGGTGCACCGCCGTGACCGTGGCGAGCTTTCCATGGGATCGGTGGAAATCGAGCAACCGGTCGAGCGGTACGTCCGCCACCCCGTCGCCGTAGGTCATCATGAACGTTCCCTCGCCGAGGTGGACGCGAGCGTTGAGCATCCGCCCTGCAGTCTCGCTGTTCTGGCCTGTCTCGATCAGGTCGATCGTCCACGACTCGTGGTGGTCGTCGTGGCGGACGACGGTCCCGTTGCGGAGTTGAACCGTGAGGTTGCCGGCAAGCGAGCCGTACTCGGCGAAATACTTCTTGATGTACTCGCCCTTGTAGCCAAGGGCGATCACGAAGTCCTCGAAACCGGCTCCGCTGTACATCTTCATGATGTGCCACAGGATCGGCTGTCCTCCGATCTCGACCATGGGCTTGGGCCTGACCTCGGTTTCTTCGGCCAGGCGCGAGCCATAGCCGCCCGCCAGAATCAGAGTCTTCACGCCGTTGTGCTCCACTCGTGGTCATCGACCGGTCCGCCACCGATCTGAAGGCCCAGTCTTGCTGCCCCGCAGCGACAGTGTCAAGCCAGTCCGATCAAGGCGGAGACGGTGAAACCGACGACGGTTCGTTCAGCAGGCGGTCGATCAAAGCGGCCTGCTTTCGGATTGTCGTCGCATCGAAGAAGGCCATCAGCGGCAGTTCGAGCGAGAACTCTTGCTCCACTCGAATGACCAGCGAGGTCGCCGTGACGGAGTCGCCACCGACGTCGAGGAAGGCGTCATCCGGGCCCACGTTCTCGTCCCTCAGCGCGTCTCTCCAGAGGGCTGTCACCCGTTGCACCGTTTCGTCCGAGCCACCACCAGGCCCGGATCCGTCGTCCGGCACTGTTGCTTGGGCCGGCTTTCTCACGTTCTCCAGGCCCAGACGCTCCGCCATTCCAATGCGCTGTACTTTTCCAGTGGGTCCTTTGGGGATTTCGTCGACGATGAGAATGCGCTTCGGCATGCGGGCCCACGACAGTCGCTCGAGCAAGAAGGCCTGCAGCGATGCTTCGGTCTCGGCGGCTCCGGGCTCGAGGATCACCGCAGCGCCGACCTCCTCGCCCAATTCGGCATCGGGTACGGAGAAGCCGACCGCCTGATTCACGCTCGGGTGCTCGAGGAGTGCCTCGTCGATGACCCGTGGGGCAATCGTCTCACCGCCGCGGTTGATGATCTCCTTCTTCCTTCCGGTGAGGAAGAGGTATCCGTCCCCGTCGAGCAACCCCAAATCGCCCGTCCGGAGCCACCCATCGCCGAAGAAGTGGGCGGACTGATCCTCCACGCCGTCGTAGCCGGCGGTGACATTGGCCCCCCGGATCACTACTTCGCCCACGTGGTCCACCGGCAGGAATCGACCGGACTCGTCGGCGATCGCCATGTCCGGTCCTGCCGCAGGCCCAACGGAGCCGGGCTTGCGTGTCCCGGGCGGTAGCGGATTACAGGCCATCTGATGGGCTGCCTCAGTCATGCCGTACGCCTCGATGACGGGCACGGCGAACGCTTCTTCGATGTCGCGTAGTACAGACGGCGGCAACGACGCCGACGACGAACGCACGAGCCGGAGGCCGCTTGCTCGAACCATCGACTGCTCGCGGTCTCGAGCCCTCGTGACGATGGCCTGGTGCATCGTCGGTACTGCCGTGTACCAGGTCGGCTTGACCTGCTCGAACCAGTCGAAGAAGCTCGGCGCCTGGAAACCGGGCGTACAGACCACCGCTGACCCCGCAGACAGCGACGCGAGGAGCGCCGCCACCAGGCCATGGATATGGAACAGTGGCATCACGTTCATGCAGACATCGTCGGGTCTGAGATGCAACGACTGTGCGACGTTGACGGCGGAGGAACACAGGTTCTCGTGGGTCAGTGGCACGATCTTCGGCTTTGCCGTCGTGCCCGACGTGTGGAGGACCAACGCGACATCCGCCGGCTCGGCGGCTGCCACCGGTTCGTTCCGGGCCTGAGACACCGGTCGTTCGGCTGTCGTCGCCAGCGAGAACTCACCTGCGCGTTCTGCCGCTTCACGAATGGTGACCAATGCAATCCCCAGGTCGATGGCAGCGGCCGATGCTTCCGTCGTGTCGTTCTCGGCGACGATGACAGCTCGGGCGTCGAGATCGTCGAGGTAGAACCGAAACTCCGATCGTGTGAGGCCCGGATTCAGCGGAGCGGAGGTCGCGATTCGGCTCACCGAAAGGAACGTCGTTGCCATCTCGGGCCCGTTCGGCAACACGATGGCCACACGGTCGTCGCGTTGCACTCCGAGCCCGAGCAGAAAACGCGCACATCGATGAGTGAACTCGTCCAGCTGTTCGTAGCGCAGCGCTGACCGACTCAGGTCTCCGACCGCGACGTCACCGCGATGTGCCGTTGCCTGGTGCGCGAGGAGTTCCGTGATCGTTCGAGAATTCGGCATCAACCCGACGCTCGACAATCGCGTGAACTGTCACCACCGGCCAGAGTGCGACAACTTTCGTCCGCCGAGACGGCTACCGTCATCTCGGTCACTTTAGCTGCTCCCGGGAGCGAGGCCCCGTTTGGACTACACCGTCACCGCTCTCCTCGCGACCGACACCAAGCGCCTCGCTTCGTTGCATTCGGGGCTTCTCGGTGCGGGGCCTCGTCTGAGCCACCGGTACCTCCGATGGAAGTACTGGGAGAACCCCTTCATCGAGTCGCCCATCGTGTTCGTTGTGAGGCAGGGCGACGTACTCGTTGGTATGCGCGGTTTGTGTGGCACCCGTTGGACAGTTGGGCCAGATGCGACACCCGTCGTGCTTCCACAGGCTGACGACCTCATCATCCATCCCGACCATCGCAATCGGGGACTCTTTCTCCTGGTGCACCGGGCCATGATCGCCGAGGCGGCCGAGCGCGAGTTCCCGGCGATCATCAGCCTGTCCGGCGTAGCGACGACCCAGCAGCTGTCTCTGGTCTGTGGCTACAAGGAGCTCGGGGTTCTCGACAAGATTCATCGGCCGATCACGGCCCCCCTGCCGCGAGTGAGGCGAGCCAGCGGCCGAGCGCTTCGGTTGCTTCGTCAACAGGGCGCGCATCTGTCGGGCGTGGTGATGGATGAGATCTGTCGAGGCATCGGCGGCGGAGCAAACATCGAGGTCACCTCGCGGGCCGATGTCGAAGCGATGAGCGCTCTGGCCGAATCGACGTCGCGGGGTGCATCCCGAGCTGTACACAGCACTGAGTTCTTCCGTTGGCGCTTGAAGGATCCCGACCGAGTGTTCCGCTTCGTCTACTGGCGGGATTCGCATCTCCGGGGCTACCTGGTACTGGCGTGGGATCCGAGAGTTCCTCATCGTGTGCAGATCGCCGACCACGCAGCCGAGCACGACCAAATTCTCACCGACCTGATTGACGTGCTGTGCCAGCGCGACGACGTCGAGTACATCATGCTGTCGTCGACGCTCAGTGGCGAACAGCACCGAAGTGCTCGCGACGCAGGCTTCGTGACCGATCCGATCGCGCCAGACGACAAGAGTCGGTTCCTCTACTTCCCGGTGATGCCGACGGGCGAACTCAGCGCTCTCGATGGGCCATCGAGTCGGTATCCCGACGACTGGAGGGTCTCGCTGCTCGACTGATGGTCGCCGGGTGGAGCGAACACTCCGGTGTCATGTGCCTGATCGGGGCAGGATCTCGACCTCGAGCGGGTCGAACCCGTTGAACCCGACCGTGCTGTAGGTCGTGGAGTAGGCACCGAGCGAGAGAAGCAGCAGACGATCCCCTGATCGAAGACCGAGGGGAAGCCGGTAGCCGCTCGTTTCGTAGAGGATGTCGGCACTGTCGCAGGTTGGCCCAGCCAGCACCACCGGGCCGAGGTGATCGAGCTCGCTGTACGGCGTGCCGTCGTCGGCAACGATGCGGTAACGGATCGCCTCGTCCAGCGTCTCGACGAGCCCGGTGAAGACACCGACATCGAGGTACACCCAGCGGTGCTCGTCGACCGCCGATTTCGTTCCGACCGTGACCACCTCGGTACGCAGCACGCCTGCGTCGGCGACGAGGAAGCGACCGGGTTCGACCAACACCTGAGGAGGCAGGACAGGACCGAGGTGGCGCGAGATCGCCGCCTCGATCGCTTCCCCGTACCGCTCGGGTGCCGGAACGTCCTCGATGTACAGGCCCGGCAGGCCTCCGCCGAGATTCACACCCTCGAGTTCGATACCTTCGTCACGCAATACCGCGCGTAGTCCGGCCACGTCGGCCAGTGCGCGATCCCACGCGTTTGGGTCGAACTGTTGCGAGCCGACGTGGAACGAGACGCCCACGGACAGTCCTGCTCCATGCGCATGCCGGAGCAGGTGGGTGGCCCGCTCGAGCGTGCAGCCGAACTTCTTCGAGAGTGGCCACGCAGCACCGTCCCCATCGGACAGCAACCGGCAATACACGGTCGAACCGGGCGCGAGGTCGATGAGTTTGTCGAGTTCGTCCACGCAATCGAATGCAAATGTCCGCACCCCCAGGGCGAATGCCTCGGCGATCTCGACCCGCTTCTTCACGGTGTTGCCGTAGCTCAGTGAGTCCACCGAGGCGCCGGCGTCGAGGCACGAACGAATTTCACCGGTCGATGCCACGTCGAACGACGATCCCATCTCGACGAGCAGCCGGAGCAGCGCGTCGTTCGGGTTTGCCTTGATGGCATAAAAGACCGTCGGCGTGGGCAGAACCCGACGCAGGGTCGTGTATTGATCGGCCACGATGTCGAGATCGACGACGAGCAGCGGCGTCCGATCGGGGTATGCGGCGAACACCGCTGCCATCCGATCGGTCACGAGGAGATCCGTGTCCAGGTCGCTCATGGAGCCGACCCTGTCCAGCCACATGGCACCTTCATCATGCGCTGTCATCGGCTCGTGACCAAAGGAGCGTGAGTGGGAATCGGTCGGAGGGCTCTCTGATCGGTGCCCGGTAGCGCGGGAGCGGTCAGCGCCCCAGTCGGCGTCGAGCGCGCCGTCGGACCCCGCCTGCAATGCGTCTCGGCAGATGTGCGGCACGAACGGTCCGTGATGGCGAGTTGAACGGCACGTCGAGCAGCTCGGGCCACTCCTGTCGGATCACCATCTGGTTGAACTCCCCGCCGCGGCGCACAGCCTCCGGGAGGAACATCATGAGATCGATGACCTCGCGGTGACACATGGGGAAGAATGTGAAGCCGGGACCGTAGTACTGGGCGTACGGCCAGATCCCTGCCCAGCACCCCAGACGGTTCTCGACGAAGAGCAGGTCCAGGATCGAGAGGGGATCGGGGACCGTTACTTCATTCCTCCAGCGTTCGACCTCCTCGAGTACGGCCGGCGAAGCGGCCCCACGCTGTTGGCCCGGGTCGAGTGGCCAGCTGCGGTGAGCCACGGCATGTGCAACGAGCTGTTCCATCGTGGCGGGCGTCGCGGACCCTGCGACGGTCCCCCAATAGCCGATCCGAGCGAGATCACCGATGTTTCCGGCCATGTGAGTCCTCGTGCGATCCAACGACCGGTACGCGGTGTCTGCTTGAAATCCCCGGGGTTCACCGACACCGCAGGAGATCCGGTACATCCACATCTCGAGGTCGGCAGGATCCGGCCGCAGCATCGGCACGGATCGGTGCGACACTCCGACGCGCTTGCTGACCTGAGCGGCGACTTTCGCGTCGTTCATTCCGCTCAGGTCTGGGAGCTTCATGGTGTACGTGGCGAGTTCGGAGCGTCTCTGACGAGCGCAGGCCAGGAGCATCCGCGAATCGTTGCCGGCCGTCAACTGAAGATACGTGGGATGGACGTCCATGACGGCAGCGATGTTGCGCCGCACGATCGCGGCGACCCTCGACACGCTCTCCTCGACGCCGATACTGCCGCGTTCGCGCCACGTCGGACCGTGTCGCACCATTGTCCAGGTGGTCAGGTCGAGATGGTGGTTCGGAAGCAGGATGCGAACGCCGTGCCGTGGCGTCAGCCCGAGCGGGTACATCGAGTTGGTCAGTGGGATGCCGAGCTGTTCGACGAGTTCCAGCCGATCGCGGGTGGTCTCGTCGTATGGGATCAGACCGGACGTGGACGCCGCCACTTCGAGGCTGCCGCAGAAGACCGATGAATACGTTGCAGCAGCATCCGGGTAGATCGCCGGATTCGGACAGTTGACGAACGCAGCCAGGAACCGTCCACCGAGCGACTCGACGAAGGCGACCGGATCATCGTCGGCAGTGACCGTCGATCCGGTCTGGAGAAGTGTGCCCTCCGCCGCGACCGGGTAGCCGAGCAGCCAACCGAGTTGCCCGCCATCGATGTCCGAGCCGCCCGTACCGCGAGCGCGAATGGTGATCACCGGGAGGGTGGGATGATGCGCCAGCCTCCATCGGCCCAGACGATCGGTCTCGAAGCCCTCAGGCGTGTCGTGGGTCCGTGAAAGGACGAACTGCTCGCACAGATTCTTGGTCGAGCCGGAGAGCGCGACCTCATGTGGAGTGCGCGCCGACACTTTCATCGTGGGATCATACGGGCGCCAGCCGGGCTGGCGTCCGTTGTGTTCGCCGCGAGACAATTCGGTGACCAGCACCTGTCTGGTCGAACCGAACGCGGTGGCGAAGCGATGCGGCCTTGCGATCCTGCGATACCGTTCGGCCCAAACCACCGAAGGAGAAGGAGCGGGCGCGCGCGTGGTTGCACGCCACGGAAACTGACCATGGACAACAGTGTCAATGCGCTCCTGGTCTCGCCTCCCGCACCGGTGTGGGGGGCGCAGATCTATCTCCTGAATCAACTCGACGGCTTGCGCGAACGTGGCGTCGACCTGACCCTCGGAACCACTGGTGACTCACCGTTCGCGCAGGCGTGGCGCGAACGTGACCTTCCGTTGGTCGAACTCGGTCTGCACCGGCATCTCGGGTTGCGCGTCGGTGACTCCTCCGAACGACCGAACGTGGCAACGCTGGCGAAGATGTCGGGTGCCGTCGTCGACAACACAAGGCGACTCACTTCGGTGGCGCGACGCTACGACATGTTGTATTCCTTCTCCTTGTCGACGCATCTCGAAACAGCACTCGCCGGTCGCGTGTCGCGGACGCCGGTTGCGCTCGACCTCGTCGACCTCGTTCGACCTGGCGTCGGACAACGGATCCTGCGCACCTCGGCTCGCCTGGCGACGCTCACCGTTGCGAACTCCAAGGCAACGGCCTCCCTGCTCGGGTCCGCCGGCCCCGTGCGCGTCATCCATCCCGGCATCGACCTGGATCGTTTTCGTCCGGGTGCACATTCGGCGTCGATGCGCGTCGACCTCGCTGGCGCCGCCGACTGTGCGCTCGTCGGCGTCGTCGGGCGGCTCGACGAAGGCAAGGGAATTCACGTGCTCGTCGACGCAATGGCGCAACTCGGCGAGAAGTTCGCGACGGCTCGCCTCGTCGTGGTCGGCGACAAGGGAACCGACACGACCGACTACGCCGACCGGCTGCAGCGACGCGCGCACGACGTCTTGGGTGATCGGGTGCGCTTCGTCGGACGCCGCAACGACATCCCCGAGGTCATGCGAGCGCTCGACGTGCTCGTCGTGGCGGCGACGGCCGAGCCGTTCGGTCTGACGGCGCTCGAGGCACAGGCCTCACGGACACCGGTGATCGGCACCAACACCGGGGGGCTCCCGGAGTTCGTCGAGAACGAGATCAGTGGCCTGCTCGTCCCGCCACTCGATCCCGATGTCCTCGCGCGTGCGATCGAACGGATACTCGGCGACGAAACACTGAGGGGCCGGATCGTCGACGAGGCCGAGCGACGGGCGAATCCGGCGCGGGGGCTCGAGGCTCAGTACGACGAGCTGGGTCGGATGTATCGAGACGTCGCCACGAGGACGGCGGGTGCGGCGTGACTCGGCCGGACAGTCGATACGTCCGTCTGGCGGCGAAGTCGCTCGCACGCGAACTGCTCTGGAGCCTCACCTGCGATCACGAGCAGGGACCCGAGCCGAATATCTTGCTGTTCGCATCCCGTCGCGGCGGCAGCACCTTTCTCATGGAACTCATCGGCGCCAACCGAGGTGTGCGGTCGCTCGACCAACCGTTCGAGATGTCTGCGGCCTTCCCGACGGCCGGTCAGGCGGCCGACCTCCCGCTGTTCGCCGACGGGCAGCTGACCTCGCTCGACGAACGCTCGGCACGACGGTTGCAGTCGCTGACGGAGCGGATCTTCGCGGGCAAGGTCGTCATCAACGCTCCCACCCGGGTGTGGCGCCGCGATGTGGAACGGCGATCCGATCGACTCGTGCTCAAGATCAACGACGCAAAGCCGCTGATCGGCTGGTTCTCGGAGACCGTTCCATGCGACATCGTGTACCTCACGCGTCACCCGATCCCACAGGCGGTCTCGTGCCTGCGCAACAACTGGACGTTGACCGTCGATGCCTACCTGCGCGATGAGCACTTCATCGAGGCGAATGTTTCCGAACAGGCGCTCACACTCGCCCACGACGTGATGCGAAACGGCACCGCGTTGCAGAAGTTCCTGCTCAACTGGACGCTGGAGAACGTCGCTCCGGTGAGGTTGCTCCCCGAGAACCCTGGTTGGCTGCACGTCCGGTACGAGGACTGCGTCACCGACCCGACGCGCATGGTCGAGACCGTGGCCAGTCGTCTCCGGCTGAAGGACCTCGAGCGCATGCACGCGACGGTGAACCGACCGTCGGTGTCGTCGGGCATGTCGACCGATCAGACGCGTCGTCTCATCGAGGAGGGACAGGCCGCCGACGTGGTCACCCGATGGAGACGCGACCTCGACGACGACACCGAGGCATGGTGCAATCGGTTGCTCGACACCTTCGGCATCGATCCACACCTCGTGCTTCCGACGGTGTGAACTGATTCATTCGGGTCTTCGTGCCGGCAACCGTGCCGTTCCCGTCCGGAATGGCGGAAGATCTGTTCAGATTCGTCTCAAGTTCGCGTCTTCGTCATCCGATTGACATGTGAGTATCCGTCGATCGAGAGGCAGACCGCCATGTCCGCGACCTCCCACCGTCTCAAACAGCTCACAACGCTGATCGTCGCGCTGTCGTCGCTGGTCACGATCGCCCAACCCTCAACCGCCACGGTGTCCGCAGCGGGCCCCTCGACCCTGGGAATGTTCGTCGGGTTCGATCGTGGTGACCGCTTCACCCAAATGGAACGCGACGTCGGCCGCCCGCTCGACTGGATCGTCACGATGTTGGATTCTCGGTCCGCGTCCGGGATGAGAAGCTCCGCATGGGGACAGTTCGCCAGCACCAAGGCCTACCTGCCAAAACTCTCCAGCCGGCTCGATGTGGTGGTGACGGTGCCGCTTGCGTTCGGCGGCGGCGGCCAGACGGAAGCACAAATTCGGGCCAATCTTCGCGACACCGCAGCGGGCCGTTGGGACACCGACTTTCGCGCCATCGCCGAATACGTGAAGAGC
>JBGTEH010000674.1:0-7254 GCA_041747915.1 Ilumatobacteraceae bacterium | reverse complement strand
CAGGTCGGTGGGGGAGCGTTCGCGGCCTGCCTCGGCGCGGGGCTCGCCGACACCTCACCGACCACACGCCTTCATGCCGTTCAGACCGAGGGCTGCGCGCCGCTCGCCCGGGCGTGGACGCGGGCGGGCGCGGGCGGTTCTCGCCACGTTGCCGATCTCGGCGGCAAGTGGGGCGACCTGATGACGGTGTGGGACGACCCGCGGTCGATCGCCGACGGCATCCTCGACGACGAGACCTACGACTGGCTCGGGGTCTTCGCGGCAATGATGGCCTCGGGCGGCGCTCCGGTCGTTGCCGCCGAAGCCGACGTGCTGCGCGCTCACTCATTGGCTCGGGCCGCCGGATTCGACGTGAGCCCAACGGGCAGTGCCGGTCTGGCGGGGCTCCTCGCTATCCGCCAAGCCGTGGACGACCGCGAGCGCGTCGCGGTGGTGATGAGCGGCGTCGGACGCTGAGCGGCCGATCGGCCATGGCCTCCGGGGGTCGCGAGAGCGCCGAGTTGCCCGCCCGGAGTACTCTTGATGCCACGGACAACACCTCGAACTCGGGCCGCGCGACAGTCGCACTACTGGGCATCTGCGCGATCGTGGGTGCCGCCGTTGCGGTGGTGGCGACATCGGGATCGCCCATCGGCGCCCAGACCCCGGCGCCCGTCATCCGGCCCGTCTCGATCGACGCCACCGGCACCGCTCCCATCGGAACGTTCGCCGGCCATCCGGCGGTGTCCGACGCCGGAGCGGTGGTCGCCTTCGACTCGGCCGACCTGCCGAACGGCTCCGATCGTGGCGTGTGGATCCGCGATCGAGTGGCGGCCACGTCGACACCGGTCGCCGAACGGCCGAGCGCTACTCCGGGCATCAGCGGTGATGGCTGTCTCGTCGCGTACACGGTGCCCGCCGGTAACGGAGCGAAGGCGACCACGTCACTCGTCGCGGTCGATCGCTGCTCGACGCCGAGCGGCGATGCGCTGGCGGCAGGCACGCTGATCGACACCATTGCCGCCGCCGTCGCCGAATCCGCACCGGCGTTGTCGGTGGACGGCTCGACGATCGCATGGTCGACCGGATCCGAGATCAGGCGCTATGAACGGCCGACCCCGAGTGACCCTCACGCGCTCGTCGACACATTCGACGCCGACCTCGTCGTGTCCGTCGACTCGGTGACCGGTTCTGACGTCGACGTCTCCGACGATGGAACCACGGTCGTCTTCCTGGCGGGGCCCGGCGGCGTGGTGACTGCCCCTGAACCGAGCAACGTGTACGTGTGGTCGGCCGGGGCGGTCGGGGGCACAGGATCGCCCACGCTCGTCGCCGTGTCGTTGACGGCAACCGGGGCCCTCGGTGCGCAACCGTCGGGTTCGCCGACGGTGTCGGGCGATGGATCGCTCGTGTTCTTCGAGTCGACGAGTACCGATCTGATGGCCGTGGGCGGGCAACCCGTCGTGGGGCCGTTCGTCGTGTACGTCGACCTGATCGGTCGCGGCACACGAGTGCTGGTTGACGATGCTCGACGTCCGGCCGTGTCGGGCGACGGCTTGCATGTGGCGTACGAACGCGCCGGCGCGATCCGGGTCGCGTCGAGCGCCACGCCGACGTATGCGACAACACAGGATCTCCCTGTCGGCGGTCTGGAGACGGCGAACCCGCTCACCGGAGCCATGCTCTCTCGACACGGCCGTTGGATCGTGTTCGACAGCGGCGACGGCGCGTCGCTGACCGCCGACGTGGCATTCCACGACGGCATTGGAGTGTGGACCGCCGATCGCCGACCGGCCGACGACGGATCGGTGCTCGACACGACCACAACGACGACGCCCGACGGGTCGACGAGCACCACCACAGCGACGACCACCGCAACGCCGAACTCGACGACGACCACCACAGCGACGACCACCACCACGGTCGACGAACCCGACGGCCCGCCCGTGGCCGTCCTGCCCCCGGCGACGACGCTGCCTCGATTCCGGGCGCCAACGTCGAGCTTCCCGACGCGCACCACCACGCGCTCGAGCGGGAGCGGTTCCACAACGTTCTCGTCGTCATCGGTGGGGGCCGTGCCGCTCGTGCAATCGAAGCCGGTGGTGTTCGAGCCGACCGTCGTGGGCGCCGGGCGGCGAACCGCCGCTGCATCGCTCGTGAACGCTGGGACGTTTGCTGCAACGGTCACATCGGTTCGCATCGACACCAGCGGAGACTTTCAAGTCGTCGCCGACAACTGCAGCGGCCAGACAGTGCAGGCGGGCTCGTCGTGCACGGTCGACATCCGGTTCGCGCCGCTCGTGGTGGGTCCGGCCAGTGGAGTGCTCACGTTCGACTTCTCCGACGGCGCATCGGCCACCGCTTCGCTCGCCGGTGAGGGCGCAGCCGAACCCACACTCGACGCGGTCCCGGCGGTCGCCGCACCCGGCCAGGTCGTGACGCTCTTCGGCGCCGGATTCCCGGCTGGATCGAGCGTGCAACTCACACGTTCGACGATCTCGGAAACGGTGACTGTCGACGCCGAGGGAACGTTCGTCCACGTCTTCGTGGTGCTCCCCAACACACCGTCGGGCCCGATGGTGCTGACGGTTGCCGCGCAACCCGATCAGTTCAACGACGTGACGGCCGACCTGCTCGTGTCGAACCGCAGTTCCGACTCCAACTCCGCCGCATTCCGCTCATCCGCCACCCGCTGAACGAGACGCAGACCACGCGTCTCATTCAGTCGAGGAAGCCGAGGATCGCAGCGCCGACGGGGCAGTCGGACGATCCGGGGCCCGGCGTCGTGCAGTCGACCTGCAGCGAGATCTCCGACGACGGGGCGAACACGTACGGCGCCACGAGGTGTAGGTCGTAGTCGCGGAAGTTGGCGAGTTCGGACTGCAACAAGACCTCGCCGTCGCGCAGGAGCGACACGGTCCCCACCGCTCCGGTCGGATTCTGGAAGACGACGTCGGTGACCGACAGCTTCGCGCCACTGCCGATGGTCTGCGAGTCGGTGTCGGAGCTACCACCCCCAGGAGCCACGCTCAGGCGCAGGTCGGTGGGCTCGCCCAGCGGCAGTTCGTCCGCTTCGGTGGCTGCTGCTTCGAGTTCGTCGATCTTCTCCTGCAGGGCCACCCGGTCGGCGGCGATCGCCTCTGCGGCGGCGTCGTCTGCCGCGTCCTCGACCCACGGTCGCAGCAACGCGAACCAGGCGATCGCTCCGATGAACAAAGCTGCGCACGCACCGGCCACGGCGGGCCCGATCCACCACGCCACCTTGGGTCGCTGCTCGAACGTACCGGCGAGTTCCGTCGACGACCCGTCGGAGCTCTCGGCTCGGAGTGTGAACGGGTGCTCTTGGACAGGCCCGGTCCAGTAGGTCGTGGCGGGTCTGATGCCGACCGGCACCCGCAGGAGAGTGCCGGGCGCCACGACCACCGGCGAGGCCACCTCGATGGTGAACTCGCTGCCGGGTGTATCGGCAAAGAACTCGACGGACACCTCCGCGTTGCCGCGGTTGGACACGCCGACGGCGTGGCGTCCCACGGCCGAACTGCGTGAGCGAAGCGGGCGCAATTCGACGGAGTGCTCGGTGTGCGCCACGACGTTGGCGATGAACGTCGCATCGACCGACCCGCACTCGGAGGTGAGAGCGATCGTCGGCGAGTGCGGTCCGGCCGCCGCGTCGGAACCGACGGCCACGGTCACTGCGACGTCGAGCGTCTGGTTCGGTTCGACCGCCGCAGCGTCGACCCCGAGGACGATCGAGTCGGCGAGATCACCCGTCGACTCGAGCCGCACGGCCTGCGCAGTCAGTTCGTTGTTGTGGAGCCGCAGCGTCAGCGCGTTCGGCGCGTCGGGGAGGAGGTCGACGGTGTCGGGTACGAACCGGGCGGTGACTGGCATCGTCGAGAACGCTACTCGTCCCTGTCCGGCCCGTTCGCGGCGGGTCGAGCGTGCCCGGCGCCGCCAGCGATAGCGTGAGGCCCATGTCGGAACTCACACCACTTGCCCTCGAGGGTGGCTTCGATCCACGCTCTGCTGTCTTCGACCGCCTGCTCAAGAACCGAGTGGTCATGTTGGGTTCCGATGTCAACGACGAGATCGCCAATCAGATCTGCGCGCAGCTGTTGTATCTCGAGGGCGAGGATCCCGGCCAGGACATCTGGCTGTACATCAACAGCCCCGGTGGATCGGTCACCGCCGGCATGGCCATCTACGACACGATGCAGTTCGTCGGATGCGACGTGGCCACGGTCTGCCTCGGCCTCGCTGCGTCGATGGGTCAGTTCCTGCTGACCGCCGGAGCCGACGGCAAGCGCTACACGCTGCCCAACGCCCGCATCATGATGCACCAGCCGCTCGCCGGCTTGCGCGGCCAGGCATCCGACATCGCCATCCAGGCCGAGCAACTGCGCTACACCAAGCTGCGCATGGCGACGCTGATCTCCGAGCACTCGGGCCAGACGCTCGAGCAGATCCAGGCCGACTCCGAGCGCGACCGCTGGTTCACCGCCGAAGAGGCGCAGGCGTACGGCCTCGTCGACAAGGTGATTCTGAAGCGCGGCGAGATCTCCTGATCGCCTGACTCGGCCGCTCGCACTCTCCTCGATGAGGGTCAGGGCACGGTCGTGGCGACCACGGTCTCCGGCGGCGCGGTCGCCGGAGTGTGCGGCACGATCGTGAACACGGGGCCGATGTCGACCGCGCAGTTCGACCGTAACCACTGATCCACCGCGGCCGCCGACTCCTCCGAGGAGTAGATGGCCGCAAGTGCCTCCTGTTCCGACGCCTGATCGCCGGGCACCACGGTGCTGGCGGTCTCGTACGCCGACACCAACTGGTTCCAGTCGTCCTCGACGGCCAATGGCGCCACCTCGGCGATATCGCGGTAGAGATCGAGGAGCGGTTCGATGTCGTCGGCGAAGATCAGCTCGGGGTTGGTGAGGCCGTCCCTGTTCTCGGCGACCTCGCCGCAGAATCGCTCCGCGTTCCCACCCGATTGGCCGCGGCACCCCGCGACCACCACGATGGCGGCGACCGCAACCCTGGCCGCAACGCCGGCGAGGCGCGCACGTGCGGTCGAACGTCGAGGGGTCACGGCTGGCATTGTCGCACGGCAACGCAGGGTTGCGACGTCGTCGTTCGCGGCCTCGCCGCCGATTGTGACACCCGCTCGCTACAGTTCGAGGTGTCGGTTCGGCGCAGGTGCGCCACCCGAGCTCGAGGGGCCGGTCGTCCCTCCGTCGATGTCCGGCGCGGCCAGCCCGCGTGACTCACGGAGGTGGCGATGTTCGCATCGATTGCATCAGCGATGGTGTTCGGGGCCGAGGGGTACCCGATCCAGGTCGAGGTCCAGGTCAGCAAGGGCCTGCCCGGCTTCAAGATGGTCGGGCGTCCCGACGAGACCACTCGCGAGGCGCGCGATCGCGCCCGCGCCGCCCTGCAGAGCAGCGGCATCGACTGGCCGACTGCGAACATCACGGTCAATCTCGCTCCGTCGAGCGATCGCAAGTCGGGCTCCGGCCTCGATCTTGCGCTGGCGATCGGAGTGCTGGTGGCCATCGAGATGATTCCGAGCGAGGCGGTCGAGGGTCTCGCGTTCGTCGCCGAACTCGGCCTCGACGGATCGTTGCGTCCTGTCGCCGGGATGGTCCCGATGGTCGGAGTGCTCGGCGAACTCGACATCGTCGTGCCGGTGGCCAGCGCCGTCGAGGCGCGCGTCGCGGCGTTGGGGAACGTGCGTCTGATCGCCAATCTCTCCGAGTTGCTGGACGTCCTGATCGCCCGTGCGCCGTGGCCAGTCCACGTCGAGCCCGAGCCGCAGGCGACTTCCGACACGCCGCATCCCGACCTCGCCGACGTGCACGGTCAGCCCCTCGCACGTCACGCTCTCGAGATCGCCGCTGCCGGGGCGCATCACACCCTGTTCATCGGCCCGCCGGGGTCTGGCAAGACGATGCTCGCCGCTCGCCTGCCCGGCCTGCTCCCACGCCTCGATCGCACGCATGCCCTCCAGGCCACGATGGTGCACTCCGCGGCCGGCGCCGTGCTTCCACCAGGTGGCCTGATCCAACGGCCTCCCTACCGCGCGCCGCATCACACGACCTCCGCGATTGCGCTGGTCGGCGGAGGCTCGCACACGCTCCGGCCCGGCGAGATTTCGATGTCGCACTGCGGAGTCCTGTTCCTCGACGAGTTGGCGGAATTTGCACCGTCGGTCCTCGACGGGTTGCGCCAGCCGCTCGAGCAGCGGATCGTCACGGTCGACCGCGCCAACCTGCACGCAGTGCTGCCGGCCGACTTCCTGCTCGTGGCGGCGATGAACCCGTGCCCGTGCGGCGGGGGCCCACCGGGCAGTTGCGTGTGCGGTGACGCAGTGCTGCACCGCTACGCCCGACGAGTATCGGGCCCGTTGCTCGACCGCTTCGACCTGCGCGTCAACGTGCACCGGCCGGCTGTCGACGACCTGCTCGCCAACGAACCCGGCGAGTCGTCGAGCGTGGTCGCCGCTCGCGTCGAGACCGCACGCGATCTCGCATGGGCGAGGCAGGGTGTGCTCAACAGTTCGTTGACGGCGCCGCAGCTCGAAGTCGTTGCTCGCCTCGACCCCGGCGCGCAGGAGCATCTGCGCCAGGAGATGGAGCAGGGTCGGCTCAGTGGTCGCGGCTATCACCGGGTACGGCGCGTGGCGCGCACGGTCGCCGATCTCCGCCACGACGAATCCGACCACGTGGCCGAGGAGGATGTGGCGCTCGCGCTGCGGTTCCGTGCGAGCCTTGCGGCGGCACTGCGGGCGGGGAGGGCGGCATGACCGTGCCCGCCGGCTTCGTCGCGGCGTTGGCCGGATTCGACCGTATGACCACGGGTCGTTTGTCGTCACTGCTCGCCGGTCGTGCTCCCGACGAGGCGTACGCGATCGCGGCCGGTCGCCAACCAGCGCCGAAGCCGATCGCATCCTTGTTCGAACGCGATCCTGAACTGGCAGCCTCGTGGCGGGCGGAGGCCGAACGTCGCCAGCCCGACGATGCGTGGGATGCCTGCGTCGCATGCGGAGTGAGCGTGGTGATGCCGGGCGACGACACCTACCCATCGCAGTTGCTCGACGACCCGCGGCGACCCGCCGTACTGTTCGTTCGCGGCGACCTCGCTGTCCTCGATGCCCGCCGCGTCGGCATCGTCGGCACCCGCAACGCCACCCAGCGCGGGCGTGAGACCGCGGCGCAGTTCGGCTTCGAGCTGTCCGCGTCCGGCGTGGTGGTGGTGTCGGGGCTGGCGCTCGGCATCGAC
>JBGTEH010000673.1:0-6206 GCA_041747915.1 Ilumatobacteraceae bacterium | reverse complement strand
GTACCCGACGCTGTCGATGCCGCGCGAGGGCTGATCCTCGCCGGCGGCCGCAGCGGCGTGGGCGCCGATGTCATCGCCGCCCTGCACCGCGCCACTGGGTGGCCGATCGTCGCCGATCCCGTCTCTGGCGTCCGGCAACTCGACGGAGTGGTCACGGCCGCCGACGCTCTCGTGCGCTGTGAACGCTTCGCCGACGACCATCTTCCCGACGTGATCGTGCGCGTCGGTCGGCCGGCGGCCTCGAAGGTGCTCGCACAATGGGCGACGAGGGCGACAGGGTCGGGAGCGACGCTCATCCAGGTCGGCGGCCCCGGCGTGATCGATCCGGACCACAACGTGTCGGCCGTGTGCTCGATCGAAGCGCTCCTCGAACGGGTCGGCGCGGACCGACGCCCGCCGGGGCAGTGGCTCGGGTCGTGGATCGATGCCGAGCAGCTCGCCGATGCGGCGATCACGCGAGCCCTCGGCCACTTCGACGAGCTGACCGAACCCGCCGTCGCCCGCACGGTCGCCGATCACCTCCCGGCCGGGGCCGAGTTGACGGTCGCGTCCTCGATGCCGGTCCGCGACCTCGAGTGGTTCGGCGGACGCGCAGCGCGGGCCCACTCGAACCGCGGGGCAAACGGCATCGACGGTGTGCTGTCGACCGCGCTCGGAATCGCCTGCGCCGGCCGGACCTCGTTTGTTCTGATCGGTGATCTCGCGTTCGTACACGACAGCAACGCCCTGATCGCAGTGGGCTCTCGTCGTGTCGATCTGCGCATCGTCGTCGTCGACAACGACGGCGGCGGAATCTTCTCGTTCCTCCCCCAGGCAACGGCACTCGCCCACACGCAGTTCGAAACCCTGTTCGGGACGCCGCTCCACGTCGACGTTGCTGCCCTCGCGACGGCGTACGGCGTCGAGGCCCGCATCGTGCGCTCCGCAAGCGAACTTGCAGAGCAGATGTCGCGACCCGGCCCCTGGGTGTGTTGCGTGCGATCGGATCGCCGGCGCAACGTCGAGGTGCACGCCATCCTGAACGCCGCCGTGTGTGACGCGATTACGCCAGGGGTCAGACCCCCGGCGTAACACCGACGTCGCGAGTATCACCCGACGCGAGCGCAGGCGCCGACCGGGACGTCGAAGCGTGGTTCGGTCACCCAGTCACCGGCGGCCCAGATCGAGGCGTCGACCGGCTCGAGGCCGTCGAAGCGTGCGTCGAGTTCGTTCACCAGCCACGCGCCGAATTGTGCTGATCCAGCCGGGCACACGTGGATGAGATCACTCTTGAACTCGGGCGCGCCGTCACCGTCGATGTCGCGCTCGGGTGGCGAGACGAGGGCACCGCTCGTGTCGATGAACACGATCCGGCCGTTCGATGACTCGGCCACCGACCGCGCCAGGCCCGCAAGTCGATCCAGTGCAGCAGTGCGATCGTCGTCCGCAGTCGGCGACGAACTCAGCACCACGAGCCGACCATCGACGGGCAGTAGATCGGCGAGCTCACGCAGCCCGGCTGCGTAGTCGTCATCGCCGATGTCGCGGTCCCAGGCCGACACCATGATCATCAGCGTGTCCGCAGAGATCGACGTCAGTTTGTCGGGCACTTGGATGCTCAGCCGACGGTCCTCGATCGGCCCGAGGAGGCGCACGCCATAGAACGCCGAGTTGACAACGGTCATGCCAGCGCTCGTCAGCGCCGCAGTGACCCCCGGCTCGAGTTCGAACGCGACGGAGTCACCGGCCCACACCACCGCCGAGAGCGTCGCTCGCGGAACCACAGACGCAGTCTCGGCGGCAGTCGTCGGTGCCGACGGCACATCACGGAGCATCTCGTCGGTGGTGCCCTCGACCGTCACGGACGGGACGGGGATCGCGTCCAGGGGCATCGGCGCAGCAGCGACCGAGATCGTCGTCGGGTCGAACGAAGCGATCTCGCTGGTCGGCTCGGGCACGAGGATGAGCAGACCGATGAGCCCCACGACCGACACGGCGAGCACAACGGCGCCGCGTCGGCCGTGCGACCAGATCACTCGGCGTCGAACTGGATTCTCGACGTACGCGAACGAGATGACGGCCGCCCCGAACGACGCAGCGATGCGTGCCGCGGTCAGCCCGACTCCGTCGAAGCCCGTACGTTCAGGCGACAGGATCACATAGAGCGGCCAGTGCCACAGATACAGTCCGTAGGAGATCGTTCCGATCCAGACCAACGGGCCCAGGCTGAGGCCGCGACCGACGAGTCCGTGTCCGGCGCAGACCAAACCGATCAGCGCAGCGCACGCTGTCGAGTGAGCGAGGAGACCGCCCCGGTAGAGAGGGCTCGTACCAGCACCGTCGACGAGCACCCAGGAGCACACGATGCCGACAAGGATCGTTGCGATGAGCAGGTCGAGGCGCCGCCCGAGCCGCATGACGATCCGCTGGGCCAGTGCCCGGCACGGCGCAGTGGCAGCGAGGACTCCGACCAGGAGCGATGCCGCCCGGGTATCGGTACCCATGTAGGCACGAGTCGGATCGTCGCCGCCGTCGAGGACGATCATTGCCAACAGCGAGGCGCCGATACCCGAGATAGCGAGAATCAGCAGCGTGCGCTGTGGGCGTTTGGCCCCATGCCAGACACCGAGCACGACGATCGGCCAGACGACGTAGAACTGCTCCTCGATCGACAGGCTCCACAGATGGTCGAACATCGAAGGCTGCTCGAATGAGGCCCAGTAGCCGGCGGCATCGCCGATGAAGTGCCAGTTGGCGAGGTACACGAGCCCGAAGATGCCGTCCTGCTTGACGCCGTCGAGGTCCGCCGCCGAGCCGAACAACCAGGACCAGACGGCCACCGTGGCGATCATCACGAACACCGCGGGCAGCAGTCGGCGAAAACGGCGACCCCAGAACCGAGAAAGCGCCACGCCACCCGCCTCGGCGTCTCTGATCAGCAGCGATGTGATCAGGAACCCCGACAGCACAAAGAACAGATCGACGCCGAGAAATCCTCCCTGGAGATGTCCGGCATGGAACAACAGCACCGCCATCACTGCACCAGCGCGAAGTCCGTCGAGTGCGCGAATGTGGGTCCATGCCGATGTGGATGCCGGCGGTGGGGGAGCCGCGACGGCAAGGAGAAGGTGATCGCGCCCTCCCCACTGCTGCGTGGTCATCGTCACTTCACGCTAGATGATCTGTTCGGAGGGGCTCATCTCTCGGATCGGACTGCGGGTCGGATCCAACGTGTACGCGAGGGCCCGGACGAGTCGCCGTCAAGCGGTTCGTCGGTTCGGTGGACCGGTCGTTTGAACGGTTCCGTCGTGTAATCGCAGTGTGAGTACACGGTTGGGTCCGAGCTCGATGACCCAGTTGTCGTGGTGGATGCGGCCGTGGTGTCTCGAGCAGACCGGTAGCAGATTCTCCAGGTCGGTCGCTCCGCCGTTGCGCCACCAGATGATGTGATGCAGCTTGCACCGCTCGTAGCCGACATCACAGCCAGGGATCGCACAGCCCCGGTACAGACCACGTAGCGCACGCCGCTGGGCCCGGTTCGCCAACCGTGTCGAACGTCCCAGGTTCAACTCGCCCGGAGCGTGCAAGATGACACCGTTGCGGACGACCACCGTGTGGATGTCGCCGTCACCGACCAAGTCCGCCAGCACACGGGCCGGGATCGCGACAGGGATCGGCCACTCTGCGACCGGGCCCACTCCCTCGACATCTGGGTCGGCGTCAGCGTCGATGACCACCAGAAATGCCGGCCGACCGGACTTGGTGGTTCCGGCGGTGCTGTCGATCAACGCCATCAACGCGTGACCGGCCAAGAACTTCTGCTTCTCGATCGGATCCTCGGGGCATCCGTCGGGGACGGTTCCGGCAAACATCGCCTCGACCGTCGCCGCGAGCTTGGCACTCAACCGCACACCCGACACCGGATCGAATGCGCCGCGCAGATTCCACATGCCGCTCTCGTCGACCCAGGTCGACAGCCGGACATTCGAGCGTTGCCGGCTCAGCCGGTCCATGCCGTCGTCGGCCTGCAACCGCTTCACTTCCAACGACACCCGCTTCGAGAACTGTTCCACCGTCGCCTCAGCTGCAACAGCCGCCAGATCGTCGACACGCGCCATGAACTCGTCGCGCTGATCGGCAGGCAGCTGATCTGCCGCGCGCGTGACGACATCGATGTCCGCGGCGGTTGTGGCACCGTCGCTCAAGGCGCCGGCGAGTTTCGGTGTCGCACCCAACGTCTTGGACCGTTTCGTCGTCTTCGCCGCTGCCGCCAAGGACGCCTTTCGACGCCTTTGCCACACGGCCTTCGGCGAAGCCCTCCTTCGAGAGTTTGGCGACGAGTGCGGCGTGTTGGGCGTCGGCCCAGGCTTGAACTTCGCAGACAGCGACCAGGCCGGTTTCGATCAGATCATCGTCAGCGCAGGCGTCGTCGCGGACCGCAACGATGCGGTTCACACGCTCGGCAACACCAACGGAATCCATACATCGAACAGTCGCATCGGGTGTCACAGGGTTAGCCGGACCGGCCCGAAGGAATTTCCGAGAATCTCCGGCAATTGGCGTTTCGCGTACCCCCCGATCTGGTAGCTCGTCAGCGTGCCGTGAACCGAGGGACGCTCAGGGGCGGACGATGGCGCTGAGCATGGCTTGGAACTTGGCCTGTGTCTCGGCCAGTTCGGCGTGCGGGTCGCTGTCGGCGACGATGCCACCGCCGGCCACGAGACGCGCCGTGAGGCGATCGGCCGACAGCTCGGCGCAGCGGATGGCGACCGCCCATGTTCCGTTGCCCCGCGCGTCGACCCACCCGACCGCTCCGCCATAGAGCCCGCGCTCGAAGCCCTCGACGCTCTCGATGAGCTCGATCGCCGAGTCGCGAGGGTGACCGCCGAGAGCTGGTGTGGGCAACAGGGCCCGCACGAGTTCGACCACGCTCGGAGCGGGCTGCGACAGCATCCCCTCCATCCGTGTGCCCAGGTGCTGGACGTTGGCCACCGTGACGATCGACGGTTCGGGCTCCCAGTCGAGGTAGCTCGCCCACGGCAGCAGGGTGTCGTGGACCACGTCGATGACGACGCGATGTTCGATCTGGTTCTTCGTGCTTGCGATGAGTTCGGCGGCGAGCAGTGCGTCGTTGTCGACGTCGCCGGTGCGCGGTGCTGTGCCGGCCAACGGGTGCGATCGAACGAGCGACCCGTCGACCTCCACGAGCAGCTCGGGCGACGCCCCGATGAAGCCATCGATCGAGTAGCGGTAGCTCGACCCGAAACTCGCCCGCAGTCGTCGAAGTACTGCATGGACATCGATCGGCTCACTCGAGTGCACGACGATCGGCCGTGCGATCACGGCCTTGGTCAGCGCACCGTCCCTGACGGCATCGCGTGCCGCGGAGACCGCAGCCAAGTAGTGCCCGACATCGACGCCAGGCTCGATCCGGTAGCTCGACGCGCCTGCGGGCGACTGTTGGCTCGGCGCGAGCAAGGCGCGTACGGCGTCGTCGTCGAGATCACCGCACACCGTGACCGTCGCCGACGAGTCGGCGAACTTGCGAACGAGCACCTGCGGCACGATGAGATCAGCCCGTGCGCCCGGCCGGAAGCCGACAGCTCCGAGCGCGACCGGTGACGCGTCTGTGACCGTTGAAGCATGGACGAGTTGTCCGAGGAACTCGGTTGCATCGTCGATCGCGACTCGCGCCGCGACGCCGCGCCCCGCCATACCGATCGCGTTGCGCACGAACAAATGACCGTCGCCGGCGGCCACGTCGTTCAGATCGAGCGAGGAATCGGTGAAGTCCGAGAGCGGGCGGGTCGTCGCCTTCACCGGCGCGTGCCGACCATCAGTTGCGTCAGCCCGCCGGAGAGCTGGGCGTGGGTCACCTCGGCGAAGCCGGCGTCGCCGAGCGAGGCGACCATCGCCTCGGCGCTCGGCAGGTAGGCGACGCTCTTGGGCAGGTATCTGTACGCAGCGCCGTCTGACAGCAGGGCGCCGATCCGCGGCACCACCCGACCGAAGTAGATGTTGTTGCCCCATCGCACGACAGCGTTCCTCGGCACGCTGACATCGAGCAGGGCGATGCGCCCACCGGGGCGCACGACACGGCCCAGCTCGGCGAAGAACGTCGGGAGGTCGAGCAGGTTGCGCAACGCGAACCCGCAGGTGACGCCGTCGACCGATGCGTCGGGAACCGGCAGTCGCAAGATGTCGCCTTGCACCCTCGGCACCCCGGA